>DATBDG010000144.1:0-50190 GCA_036270055.1 Chthoniobacterales bacterium | reverse complement strand
CAATGTCCAGACTGGGGCCCCTCGTCCGTCCCACGAGAACAAGATGAGCTGCTACGACCGGATGGAAGGGACTGGCAAGCCCTGACATAGACGGGACGGCCAGAGGTTAAGCGAAGGCGCGCGCGAATCAAAGCGGGCTTGGCCACGGGTGAATGGAACGGACTGCCAAGCCGTGACAGAGACGTTAGCCCGAAGGGTACGGGAGCAGCGCGAGCATATCAAAGCGTGGGAGTCATGGAAAACGAGGTCGTACGCCGGGTCGCAGTCAGCTTGATCGCATTGTTAGATGGTTAAGGTGTCAATCAGATGAGGGCTCCGCAAGAGAAACGAGAAGTATCGTCGTCGAATCACGAAGGCGTAGGAGATGCCGACGACGTAAAGGAGGGCCATGATCAATGCCATGCTGGGTGACGGAAGACGGGACGGCTGCGTGACGTAAAGAACGAGAAAATAGACTGGGTAAATCAGAACAATGCCGACCATACCAGCGATCCAAGCAAAAGGCGACTTGAGGAGATAAAAGATCAGGAACGGGATGAACGACGCCGCGCGCAGCACGGGCAGCCACGTAATTTGATGAGTGTGCGCGATATGATAAATGTCCTGCGCGAGCGAAAACGCTGCTACCAGAGCAAAAATGGTCAGAGGATTCGTACGAGACTGATCCATCTAACGAGAATGAAGTGAGCTACCGCCACCGAGAGCGAGCAGTGCTCGGAGTGGAGAGGTTTTAGTCATTTGAAAATGTGAAAGCACGGCTGGTGGCGGTTAGCTTCACTGACTACATGGCATGAAGGGAAGCGGGTGAGCTTTTAAACTCACCCGCTTATGAATAAGACAATCGTTCATCACGAAGGGGTCCGCTCACCCGAGCGGACCGGAAAGATAGTAAAGCTCGGTCCCGCCCTGATCAAGATCGGACTCGACGTCCACGCGCGCCTTTACGTGGCGGTGGCGCAGTACGATCAACTCCTGCCCAAGCCCGCGCGGCGCTTCGCCCCCTGCCAGTTCCTGCCCTGGGTGGAGGGACTGCTGCGGGCCGGTCACCAAGTGCATGTCGTCTATGAAGGGTGCGGGTTTGGGTTCACCCTCTACCGGCAACTCCTCGCCGCCGGGGCGCATTGTTACGTGATCGCGCCGCGCAAGCTCGACGAGCAATGCACGCGGGTGAAGACCGATCCGCGCGATGCCACCACCCTCTGTCAGCGGCTCTCCCGTTACCTCTAGGGCAACATCCGCGAGCTCGCCGTCATCCGGGTGCCCACCGAGGCGTAAGAACAGGCGCGCCACCTCTCCCGGCAGCGCGAACAACTGGTGCATCATCGCCAGAAGCTCGAAGCCCAGGGACGCGCCCTTTTGGTCAGCCACGCCTTGCCCGCCCCGGCCCATTGGTGGAAGAACCAGACCTGGACCCGGCTGCAAAAGCATCTGCCGCAGTGTGGATCATCACCCGCCTGGAGGGGTATCGGCCGGCGCTCCTGGCCCTGCAGGATCAGATCACCCAGCTGGGGAGCCAACTGGAAGCGGCCGCGCCCGAGTCAATCCCGGTCGGGCTCGGCAAACTCACCACCGTCGTGCTGAGCCGCGAGATCTGCGACTGGCGCCGGTTCCACAACCGGCGCACGTTCAGTTCCTACACCGGGCTCTGTCCAGGTGAGCGCACCAGCGGGAGCAAACGCGTGCCAGGAAGCGTGACCAAACGCGGCAACCCGCGAGTGCGCCTGGCGTATGGTGCGTTTCCAGCCGCAGTATCCGCCGGGCGCCAAACGGCTCGGCCTTCTCTGCGTAGGCTCGCGCGCGCGCCACCGGCGCGCTACGCAAGAAGGCGATCGTGGCCGTGGCGCGACATCTCGCGGTCGATCTCTGGCGCATCCACACCGGCCGCTGCCGTCCCGGGGAACTGGGCTTGAAGATTTCAAACCCATGAGCAAGCAAGCCAACAGAGTGGTTCGAGGGGAACAGATACCTACCTGAAGGTCACATGAACCCTTTGGAACGTGGCGCGAGTCCGGGATCTAACCCGAGCCGTAAAACGACGAGCTTCGTCGCGCTAGATTGGACCGTGCCCACGTTCCGCCTCACCCGACGGCATCAGCCACATTGACTCCGACGTTTAAGAGCGGACGTGCGGATAGGAGTATCAGCCGCTGAAGAAGCTTGAGCGGTGAAAGAAGCAGAAGCGTTCTCAAAGCCAACCTTAATCCAATCAACCAACCCAAACCAAGGTAATCAGCAAAACTACCAACTCACCCGTTGACACTTCATAGGGGTTAGATGTTCGGTCCCGCATCTCGCCTACGCCTTCCGGTTAGACTCCTCGAGATTCGCATCAGAGCAAATGCGTTGAACGCCAATAGAACAGCCCCAACATAACGACCGCCTGTTTTGCGGCTCCATGGTCGGATCGGTAGCCGAGCCATATGCCCCCGCTCGACCACTGGTGTCGCTGTCGCCGGCCGCAGGCTGAAGAAAGTTTCGGGAAGCGACTCCGCCACAAAGGTTCCGGAGCCGACCCTGTTCTGGAGATATCCCTCGTCATGCAGCTTCGCGAAAGCGAGATTCACGGTAAGTCTCGAGATACCCAGATCGATCGCCAATGCGCGCGAGGAAGGCAGGCGCGACGTGCTCCGGCTAAAACTGCCCGAAACCAATCTGGCGATACAACTGTTGGTGCAACGGCTCGGCAGCCTCCCGGTCAAGTCGAATCATCTCAAAGGCGATGATCGAACGGCGCCGGCGCTTTTTGTTAGGCTGGCGACTCATTTTCATTTGGCCGGAGGGTAAAATCTCATTATTGGCTGACGATTGACACACTAGCACAAGCCCGGAAGTTCCCTGCAGATGCGGCCGCCCTGCAGCGATTACCAGAAGACCAAAGGGCTGATTTATCTCGCGCGCATGCTGGACAAAATCCGGCTTCACGCCGCGGGGGAATTGCCGCCGGACTACTGCGTCGGGGTCGATGAGCCTGATCTATTCGACTCGCGTTGCACGCGGTTCCTCGGCGTCGATTACGGCCAACTCGCGCAACGCACCCTGCAAGGCGGATCGGATGACGAGATTCTTGAATGGTGTTTCGAGCGCGGCCGGCGGCCGAATGAGGAGGAGATCGAAATCTGGAACGCTTTTCTGGCCAAGCGGGGCTGGCGTGATGCGGGCAGCGAGGACCTGCAGGCAGCCAAAGAGCGCTTTGGCTGGCGCGACCGCGACGATATTCAAACCTGGGTCGACCTGCATGATGTCGATGAAGGCCGGACGCCGGGCTGGCATCCGGCCGGTTAGCGTTGCTCTCCCGCGGTCACCTTTTCTAGACTGGCCGAATGAATTTTCGATCGGACGACTCACCGGGCGCCCGCGCGCGCTGGATGCACGAAGCGATCTCGTTAGGCCGGAAAGGCATGACCGATGACGGCGGCGGGCCTTTCGGGGCCGTCGTTGTCTGTCACGACAAAATCGTCGGGCGCGGCCACAATCAGGTTACAACCCTGCTCGATCCGACGGCGCACGCCGAAGTGCTGGCGATCCGCGAAGCCTGCCGGTCGTTAGGCCGCTTCGAGCTCCGGGGCTGCGAGCTTTACACGAGCTGCGAGCCCTGTCCGATGTGTCTGGCAGCGATCTACTGGGCCCGCCTCGACCGCGTCTTCTACGCCTGCACCCGGCACGACGCCGCCGAGATCGGGTTCGACGACGACTTCATCTACGAGCAGCTCCCGCTCGAGATCGCCGCTCGCTCCCTCCCGATGGAACAGATCGAGCGCAAGCATTCCCTCGCACTCTTCCGCGAATGGGTAGCGAAGCCGGACAAAATTTCCTATTAGCCTCAAGACCTCGCGGCTTTAGTTGTAGCAGCAACTCCCAATTGACAGTACCCGCGAAGGCGCATCGTGCATTTTTGACCTTGACCCGCTTTTCCGTCTCTCGGCAATCTCGCGGAATGGAAAGGAGCCGCCCGAAAAAATCCCTCACGCTGTCCAACTCTCGCTGGCTCGCCTATGCCGCCGCCGGCGCCGCGACTACGCTGGGCACCGCTCAATCGGCCGAGGCTGAGATTCATTACTCGGGCCTGATTAACGCCAACGTAGGCGATGGGGCGGGCGATCTCCATCTCGCCATCCCGCTGGGCCGCAACGCGCGTCTAGGTTTTGACGAGTATACCTACACACTTGGCTTCTTGATCGAGGGCGCAGCGGTCTCGAATAGCTTTTGCGGCTACAGCACGCGTCGCTTTGGCAGCGTGTATGTTTCGCGCCTGCATCAGGGTGCCGTGATCTCAAATTGCGATTTTTTTCCCCACGCCGCCACCATGCTTGTCCTTGCGCCTTACAGCGGCAGGGCATTTTTCGAAAAGGGAACCGGCTAAATCGGCTTTCGCTTCAATAATGGTGACGGCATGCAATACGGATGGATCCGTGTGAAAATGCCGGGGCCCAAATATTTCGAAGCGCGCTTCCAGTTGGTGGACTATGCCTGAAGAGACCCGGGCGATCGAATCAAGGCCGGGCAAACGAGTGCGGCCGGCGATCAGGTCCAAGCGGTTCCTGACCAAGGTTCGCTAGGCTTGCTCGCCCTCGGCGGCGCAGGGCTGATGGCCTGGCGGCGGCGGCGCACACATTCGCACTGATTGCGCTTGACAAGCTTTTCCGCTCCTCAGTAACCTCGCGACGTGAAAAGGAGCCGCCAGAAAAAATCCCTGACCCTTTCCAATTCCCGCTGGCTTGCCTATGCCGCGGCCGGCGCCGCCACCTCACTCGGCGCCACCCGTTCGGCGGAGGCTGAGATTCATTACTCGGGCCTGATTAACGCCAACGTAGGCGATGGGGCGTACGATCTTCATCTCGCCATCCCGCTGGGCCGCAACGCGCGTTTAGATTTTAACGAGTTTACCTACCAACTGGTTTTTGGAATCGAGGGCGCAGCGGTCTCGAATAGCTTTTGCGGCTACAGCACGCGTCGCTTTGGCAGCGTGTATGTTTCGCGCCTGCATCAGGGCGCCGTGGTCTCAAAATGCGATTTTTTTCCCCACGCCGCCACCATGCTGGTCCTTGCGCCCTACAGCGGCAGAGCATTTTTCGAAAAGGGGACCGGCTACATCGGCTTTCGCTTCAATAATGGCGACGGCATGCAATATGGATGGATCCGGCTGAAAATGCCGGGGCCCAAATATTTCGAAGCGCGCTTCGAGTTGGTTGACTATGCCTGGGGAGATCCGGGCGATCGAATCAAGGCCGGGCAAACCGGTTCGGCCGATCAGGTCGACGTGGTGCCAGATCAAGGTTCGTTAGGCTTGCTCGCCGTTGGCAGCGCGGGCTTGCTGGCATGGCGGCAGCGACGGCGGGCCAGGCTCCACTAGTTCCTTTCCGCCGCTCCCGTTCGCTTCTCCCGCGCGCACGCGCCGGGCTCAGGTCTGCCCTGCCAGGGCTGCCCGTTGCCGGACCCGCCGTCAATTGCGGCCGGAATCCGCACCGGGTGCTTCAAAGACCCCCGAGCGCACTTTACGGCACAACCGTCAGGGTAAGATCATTCCCGTCGCCGCCGCTATAGCTGGCTTGCAGTTTACTTCCATTGACGGTGATGATCCCGCCGTTCGCCAGGTTGTGAAAGGTGCCGGCAATCGGTGTCGCCGCGGTGTTATTGATAACCGTAAAGACTTGACCGGTAGTAAGCCCATTGTTTCCGCTCGGCTGAAAGGAGAATTTGGCCCCGCCGTCGATCGTAACGCCATTGGCAACGACTTCGTCTGCCCTGAGTCGTCTCGTATCCAATTTGTAGGTGTAGGTCGAGTCGTCGTTCAGTATGAGTCCGCTCCGAATGATCAAGGTCGCCGGCTTCTTTGCTCCTTTGCTCGGAGCCAGAAAAGCCGCAGTCCGGGTGTTAGTCCCGACCGTGACCGCGCCGGCAATGATGCCACTGCCGCCCAATGTCCCGGCGTTCACCTGCACCGGACCAGTGCCGGTGGTTGAACCGGTGGTGCTGTTGGCGAGCAGGATGCCGGCATCGATCGTCGTTCCGCCCGTATAGGTGTTGGGGCCGGTAAGGGTCAAGGTGCCGGTGCCCTCCTTCACTAGCGTGGCGTTCGACCCGGTGAGTCCATCCTGTATCACGCTCCCGAAAGTGCTATCAAGGTTGGTCGCGCCAATACTAAGCGTCTTAGACCCCATGTTGACGAGGCCGCTGCCGTTGAGTGAACCCACGGTTAGCTCTGGCAGCTTGCTCGTGTCAAAGGAAATCGAGCCGTTGCCGGAGAGACTAAATTGCGCTGTTCCGCCGCTGGCCTGATCGAAAAACCCAACCGCGCCGCCAGGACCAGCATTGGTTCCACCAGTAACTATGATGTTGGCATTAGCAGCGGTTGAGCGCTCCCGGAATTTGGCGAACCCATTGCCGAAGTCAGCAAAGTTGGAGCCTTCGACGGAGATCGTGGCATCGGCGGCGGTGGAGTCGCCCTCAAAGCTGACGCCGGCGCTGATTGCGTCTTCTTCCTCCCCCGCCTCGCAAAGGATGGTAGCATGATCCGCCGTCGACTCATTAAAGAAAGTAGTGACACCACCGGCACGGTCGGCCCCGGCCCCACCATGGTTAATCAAGACGGCATTGCCGCAGGATGTGTCGGAAAAAAAGTGCACCTCGCCGCCGCCACCATGGGTGGCCGAAATGTTGGAGCCCAGGTTTTCGATCGTGGCGTTGCCCGCGCTCGAGTCGGTGAAAAAGGTCACGAGGCCACCTTGGGCAGATTGGAAACCGCTCTCGTTCGCGCCCTCATTGATGATGGTTGCTTCACCTGCGGTCGAGCTGAAAAAGAATATCATATACCCGATGCCGCCTTGGGTTAGCCCTTGATTAAGAAAAAGGCCCTGGCCTGCGCTCGAGCTATCGAAGAACTCCGCCAAGCCGTCGTAGCCGTTGCTTCCAGTCATCTGCATGAACGTCGTCATCGGGCCGGGGCTGGCGGTGCCCTTAAAAGCAATTCCACCTTGAGTAAAGTTGTCGGTCCCGAGCTGGACGAAGGTTTGGGTTACGCCAGAATCGTTTTCAATCCCGGCTCCGCTCACCGTGAGAGTGAAATCGGTATTAGTGGTGATCGTAAAAGCGCTTGCCCCGGGCTGAAAGATAACACTGTTGACCGTCGCGTCGGCCGTCATTGAGACGCTGGTCTGATTTGAAACGCTGAAGGTGGCAATGTCGTTGGCTCCATTGGGTATGGTGTTCGGCATCCAGTTAGCAGCCGAGTTCCATTTATTGGTGGGCGGATCCAGGAGCCAGGTTGCGCTGCCGGCTTCAGCGGCGTGGAGACCAAAACAGATGAGCGCCAGCAGCCCGAGACGGCTGGCAGAAAGCAGGGATGCGCAGTGGGTATTCATGCCAGCAATTCTACCCAGCGTTCCGACTGGAAGTAAAGCTCAGATTCGGCCGAGGAACGCCAGCGACAGCCAAAGACATACTGATTCGTCTTGACCTGCGACTCGCGTTTCCTCTAGTTTGGGGCCATGAAAAAGCTGCGACAAAACAGTTCGTTTTCGGTCTCGAATCCCCGCTGGTTTGCTTACGCCGCGGCCGGCGCAGCGAGCGCGCTGGGTGGAACCCAGTCGGCTGAGGCGGAGATTCATTACTCGGGCGTGATTAACCGCCCGTTCCAATATGAAGGTCGATCCGGAGTCTTTCCGATTGCTCACAGTGCACGGCTACGTTTTCGTTTTTTTACCTACACCTGGGACTTTGCGATCAGCGGCGCGGCTGTTTCCAATAGATGGTGTGCGTTCACAACCCAGCGATATGGCGGCAGAGAGGTTGCCCGCTTGTCTGAAGGCGCAGTCATCTCGAACTGCTCCGTGTTCGTATCCGGAACCCGTGGTTTCCTCCTCAATTCCTACGGCTATGGCCAATTCGCCAAGGGCGGGAGCGGTTTCATCGGCTTCCGCTTCAATAACGGCGCTGGCGTGCAATACGGCTGGGCCCGATTACAGAGTAAGGGGCACTATGAGGCTGCCTTCAAGCTGGTGGATTACGCCTGGGCTGATCCGGGTGAAAGTATCAGCGCGGGTCAAACCAGCCTGGCCCGCGATCAGGCGGAAGCGATTCCAGACCAAGGTTCGTTAGGCCTGCTCGCCCTCGGAGGCGCGGGTTTGATAACCTGGCGGCGCCGCCGGACCAAGACGGACTCAGAGAGCTTGACCCGCGCCTCGCGTTCCCCATAGCCTCGGGCAATGAAGAGACCGCGTCAGAACAAATTTTCTTTGATCTCTAACTCCCGCTGGCTCGCCTATGTCGCGGTCGGCGCCGCGACTTACTTTCGGCGACGCCTATTCCGCGGGAGGTCAGATTCATCGCGGACCGGGCCCTCCCGATGGAGCAGATCGAGCGCGAGCATTCCCTCGCTCTCTTCCGCGAATGGGTGGCGAAGCCGGACAAAATCCCCTATTAGAGTATCTGGCAAAAGTAATTTCCGGGTGCGAGATGGGGTAGCCGCGAAAGCATTCGGGGCTGAGGTTATATTCTCGAGACACGGAATCGAGCCTCTCCCACGATCGAATAAGGGATGGCAAATGTCTTTGTTTTTCCTGCGGGCGGGGCGGCCGCTGCGTTTGCGCCGAAAGTAGTTAGATTGCCCCATGAACAGGAAGCGCGCCCCGGTTTCGTTGCGCTCAGGTCCGATCGAATTCGTCAAGCTCAACACTGAAAGGTGGCAATGGCGCAACGCCTACCAATGGCTCCTCGGGCTCACCTGGCCCCAGTTCGCCCTCTTTGTCGGCGCGGTCTACGTCGTCCTCAACCTTCTTTTCGCCGCCCTTTACAAAATCGATCCACACTGCATCGCCGGGATGCACACCGGCTCCTTCTTCGACGCCTTTTTTTTCAGCGTGCAGACCGTCGCCACCGTCGGCTATGGGAACATGTCTCCGGCGAATCTTTACGGGAATATCCTTACCACCATCGAGATCATGTTCGGCATCTTCCTTGTCGCGGTTATGGCTGGCCTTATCTTTGTCCGGTTCTCGCGACCAACTGCGCATATCGTCTTCAGCAAGTCGATCGTGATCGCGCCTTTGAATGGCAAACCGACCCTGATGCTGCGGATTGGCAATCTGCATCAGCGCAGCATGGTCGAAGCCGAGTTTCGGATCGTTTTCAATCGGGATGAGCCACTGCTGGAAGGCGGCGACTTCCGCTACTTCTATAACCTGAAGCTCCAGTTCGACCGGCTCCCAAGCTTTCCGGCCGCGCTTACCTTGCGCCACGTCATTGATGAAGACAGTCCACTCTACGGCGCCACGCCCGAGTCACTCGCAACCAGCCGGGTTGTTCTAATCGCCTCAGTCGTTGGAATCGATCCAGTCATCCCGGCCTCGGTCCAGACCCAGATGGATTACACGTGGCGCGAGGTTAAATTCGGCGAACGATTCGTAGAGATCTATACCGACAACGGCGAGGGTCGCCTCACTGTCGACTATGGGCGTCTCCACGACACCGAACCGGTGGAGACATAATAACTAAGTAAAAGACGAGGAAGACACAGCTTTCCTGCCTCGGACGGAGAACGCGGCCCAAAGGCCGCTCGCTCATTACCAGAGGCAGAAGGCTTAACGACCGAGCGCGGAGAGCAAACGAGCCGCCCCGGCCGGTGGCGAGACTTTGCCGCTTAGAATCTGGGCCGCAGTGACAGGTCGGCCATAATAGCGGCTATTCGCATCGGTCTGGGTCGCGATCACCGCTCCCTGGAGCGAGACACCGGCGAAGAGACCTTTACTCCGGCTGTAAGTGTAGATCGCAGCCGTCGGCATCACATCCGCTTCCGCGTGACGACCGACGGGTCCGGCCGCCGCACTGGCGTCGGCGCCGATCTTCACGTTGCCACCGTGAGAAAAGGCACGCACCGCTTCCTCGTTATTGAGCACAAAAACAAAATCGGTCACTTCCGCGCCGATCTGGAATCCGATACCGGCGCCGCCCGTTCCGATAAACGATGGACCCGCCCAATCATGGCCCGTGCGAGCTACGACCACGCCTTCGCCACCTTTCCCACTCACCCCGAAGCCGATTTTCAGCACTTTAATGATCGCGAGACCCCGGGCCTTACTCAGAACCGTCTCCGGGATTTGCTGCTCCGGGATGCGACGGAACTCACGAATGATCTGCGCGTCGGCGTTGACGATTTCCTGCTCCGTAAAAGCCTGCGCCGTCCCCAGCCCGAAAGCGCAGACAATCAAAACCATCACATGATGTTTCATGTCTGGTACTTCGCCTCTGCCGTTTGGCGCGGACGTATTCCTTTTCCTCGCGGCGCCGCCATCTGCGGCGGTTCCGGTCAGGAGCCAAGACATTCCCGTCGACGACGTCACTGACCGTTCATGTAAGTATCAGTGTCACCTTTAATCCTGGCGACCAAAGCTCGCCTTATCCTGGAACTTTCCTTTTGGAGCTGATGCCGGCAGCATGTTACTCCCGAGGGAAGCGTCCCCGGTCGACGCTCCATTTATAACTTGTCTCTAGTTGAGTTAATCGCAGCGCGCGCATCCAGGCCCTAACCAATCCGCACCTGAGAATAACCTTCGAGAAAGCTTGGGACGCGCTTTTCAATCCATGGTCGAAGCCGCCCGCCTTTGAATTCCAGAAATCCCAAGTGTCCGCCCGATTCCGGTGTTTCGAGAAACAGACATGGATTTCCTTCCGCTTCAGGAAATGGAAAACACTCGGGCGCGAGGAACGGATCATTCCGCGCATTGATCAAGAGAGTCGGGCGCGTGATCTGGTGGAGGAATTGCCGGGCGCTCGCCTGCTTCCAATAATCGGCGGCGTCCCGAAACCCGTGCAGGCGCGAAGTGTAGCGGTCGTCAAACTCCCGAAAAGTGCGCAGCTCGCGACTCCCACGCGCATCGATCTCGCTCGGGAACCGGACCGCTTTCGCTTCCACCTTAGCGACGAGACTATCGATGAAGCGGAGGAGATAGACGCGATTACTCCAGCGCTGATCCAGCATGCGCGCGCTAGCCGCGAGCTCGACTGGCGCCGAGATAGCGACCGCGACCACGACCGAGCGATGGGGCGGCGCTTCTCCCATATACTTAAGGGTGAGGTTACCGCCAAGGCTGAACCCGATAAGCGCAATGCATGAATAACTCCCGCCCGAATGCTCGACAACCGCGTTCAGATCCTCTGTCGCCCCGCTATGATAAAGGCGCACAAGCCGATTAGGCTCTTCCCCGCAGCCGCGAAAATTCCAGGCCAGCACATCCCAGCCGTTATCGGTCAAAGCCGCCGCCAGCCCCCTGATGTAGCGCTCGTCGGCAGAGCCCTCGAGCCCGTGGGACAAAATCGCCAGTCGATCGCGATCCCGGCGCAACCAGCGAAGATCAAGAAAATCTCCATCCGCGAGTTCCAGGCGTTCCGGCTCGAATCGGGCGACACGCTCCCGTCGCAGGAACGCTCCCACGATTGTTTGGGCGTGACCGCTTCGAAGAAAAAGAGGCGCTCGAAAAGTGGACTTAACGATTGGCATGCGATGGACCGACCTATCCTACACCCAGCGGAGCGCGAACAACGAAATGGTAACGCCTCGTGATGACCAGGCAAAAGCGTTTGTCTGTGTTTAGCCGAGCCAGCGGGAATTGAAAACCAAAAGGGATTTGTTCTGGCCTAGCTTCTTCATGTGGCGAGGCCATTCTTCATGCGGCGAGGCCAGAGAGAGCGCGAGTCGATTGTTGCGGCTGGCGATTGAAAATATCCGCTGATTAGTCTCGCGGCCGCGAGGATTGAAACGCAAGGCCTCTCGGCCCGGGCGCGATTAGCTCCCAGGCTTTGGCGAGGCCGTCGGTCCCTCGCCGGCGGGAGGTGGGCGCAGCTCATCGGGGTTACGAGTCGCACTTGGTGTGGCGGACGGAGTGATGGAAGCGCCTTCGTGTGGCTGACTTCCCGGATTCGATGATGGGCTCGGCACCGGGGTACCGGGCTGCGGGGTCGGGCTCTCGCTTGCCGTTGGAGTTGCGGTCGGTTCTGCCGCGGGCCGCTCCCTCATCCCGCGTCGCCCGCGTTCGCGCTCCATCCGCACATCCGCCTTACGATAGTGATCGGCGGGGTTGCGTTCCATCCTTTGCTCCCGGCGCTGCCGTCGCCGCTCTTCCCGATCGGCCGATGCGGAACGAATATCTGCCATGTCCGCTCCCCCTGATTGCACACCGTAATACGCGTAGAGGTTTCCGATCCAATCGCCCCGATTGTATTCCTCCAGGTTCGAAGCTTCCCATACCGGGGCATTGTCGATCTTCTCTCGGGCCACGCGCACGGTATAAGTATGAGTGTCGGAGCCGGGGCTGAAGACGCTCCATGGAACCGCAACGGCCTTGCGCGCGCCAGCGCCCCGCGTGCTCAGAACGACATAAGCCATGCAACCGGTTTGTCGATCGAGAATGACATTCGTAATAGCACCTACCTGATCGCCCTCCGGCCCGGTAACATGCGACCCGACAATGGTGGTCGCAGGAATATAAGTCGTTGTCGGAGTGGTTTGCGCTCGGACTTGGACCGCAAGCAGGTTGAGGCCGACAAGGGTGGTGGCTGCGAAGAACACTTTGGTCACTTTCATATTATGCAATCCTTCGGGCCTTCGATGAATCGAATCCCACTTTAATCTTCGTAGATCAGGAAGGAGATGGATGCGCCACCGCCACCAAACCCAAGTGGCAAGCGCAGCTCGGACAGCGGGATTCCAACGGCAAGACAAGAAAAAAGCGATGGCTTACCCTCTCGCGGGGTGGGAGCTATGGCAATTCGCTTCGGGTCATCCGTCCTTTTGCCTCCCAAGACACGAATCTAAAACATCAACGGAAGAAAGGACTATAATGAAAAAAACATTACTGACTCTGGTCTGCGCGGCCGTGGCGCCCTTGGCCTTCGCGCAAACCAGCAGCACGACCACTCAAACAACCGCCACTGACCCGGCAACGGGTTCCACTCAAACGACGACCACCACCACATCGACGGATGGTACGGTGACGACGTTCGAGCCGGGCAAGACCATTGTTGTGCGCCGCGTTGGTGTGACCGACCCGATTACTTACACCCTTGGCAACACGGTGCGATACGTCAACCGCGCCGGCAAGGAGATCGAGGCCAGCATGATCCATCCCGGCGCCCGCGTGCACGTCTATTACGACAACACTGGGGAAACACACGTGGTGAACCGCGTTGTCGTCGACGATGACGACGGCGATTAAGCCCCGTTAGATCCTCCACCCGAGCCGCAGGATTCTATCGGATCCTGCGGCTTTTTATCTTCGAGGAATCCCGTTGATGGGCTTTTGTGCCCCGTCTTGCGCACTGGCAGGGGAAGGCGTCGGATGTTGGGCGGTGGCTCCCGTCCCGGTGCCAGTCTGCGATGGCTCCTGAGATGGCGTCTGCGCCTTCGTGGCGCCTGCTTCGTTTGCGGCAGGTTGTTCGCGTGCCTTTTGAGTTGCGATTTCTTCTTCGCCAAATCCCATTCGGCTCATCAAATCGGAGGCAGGGTGCGGAGTGGCGCGCGCTGCTTCGACGCGGTTCTGAATCCCCACCTCACGCTGTGCCTGCTCCCGGGCCCGCGCTGCTTCCTTTGATTGGGCCCGGGTGGCCGATGCGGAGCGACGGTTCGCCAGGGCCTTCGCTCGTGTCTGGCCGGGTGATTCCGCCTCGGACCGGCGGGTGCGCCTGCGGTCGATCTGTTCCGCGCGCCGCACCGCGCTCCTTCGCGTGAAGGGATGTATGTAGACCGGGGTTGGACTTGGCGTGGCGAGGTCATCCGCCGCCGCAGCAGGGCTGAGGCACGTGAGCAAAAAAAGAATGGCTGTGATTTTCATCCCTTTCCTCTCGAACAGGCGAATCATTCATCATCTCGCCTGACGTTGTTGCCGGCCCAAGGTCCCAGATGCCGACGAAGAGATTTAAAGCATCGCACGTACCAGCTCGTCGGGCGGCCCAAGGGCTGCATTGCGTTGGTGGTTGCCATTGCGGCGAGCCGTTTCCCAGCCGCCATTCGGAATTCGCGCTCCAAATAATTTCAAATGGACAAAGGCACCAGTTCGCGCAGGGTGCTTTCGCCGCCATGAATCAGCCCGCACCGCCGAGTGAACTCCGCCTCGCCAAACGCATGGCGCGTCTCGGCACCGAGACCGCTTTCGAGGTGCTGGTAAAAGCGCGCGCGCTCGAAGCCCAAGGGCGCGACATTGTTCATCTCGAGATTGGGGAGCCCGATTTCGATACGCCGGGGAACATCATCGCCGCGGCTTGCGACGCCCTCCACAAGGGCTTTACCCACTACGGGCCTTCGGCCGGAATGCCACCGCTGCGCGAGACGATCGCCCAGTATGTGAGCGAGACGCGCGGGGTCAACGTGACGCCCGAAGAAGTGGTCGTGGTCCCCGGCGGGAAGCCGATCATTTTCTTCTCCATCCTTGCCCTGGTGGAAGAAGGCGACGAGGTCATCTACCCGAATCCCGGCTTCCCGATATACGAATCGATGATCGACTTCCTGGGCGCGAAAGCCGTTCCCATCCAGTTGCGGGAGAAGATGGATTTCCGGCTCGACGTCGACGAGCTCGCGGGCTTGATCAACGACCGGACAAAGCTCCTTATCCTGAATTCGCCGCAGAATCCTACGGGCGGCGTGTTGACAAAGAAGGACCTGGAGGAGATAGCGGCGGCAATAGGCGAGCGCAACGTTATGGTGCTGACTGATGAAATTTACAGCCGCCTCATCTTCGAGGGGGAACATCACTCCATCATGTCGCTCGACGGCATGAAGAAGCGCTGCATCCTGCTCGACGGTTTCTCGAAGACCTACGCCATGACGGGTTGGCGGATGGGTTACGGTGTGATGCGGGCCGACCTGGCGACGCATGTCGCGCGCCTCATGACCAATTCCAACTCCTGCACCGCCAGCTTCACCCAGGTCGCCGGCATCGAGGCGCTGCGCGGACCGCAAGGCTCGGTCGAGGAGATGTGCGCCGAGTTCAAGAAGCGCCGCGACGTGATGGTCGACGGTCTGAATAAGATCAAGGGTTTCTCCTGCCGTTTGCCGAAGGGCGCGTTCTACGTTTTCCCCAACATCACGGGAACGGGCTGGCCCTCGCAGAAATTGGCCGACGCCCTCCTCAACGACGCGGGCGTCGCCGCGCTCTCGGGGACCTCCTTCGGCGCCTTCGGCGAAGGCTATGTGCGCTTCAGCGTGGCTAACTCGATCGAAAATATCGAGAAAGCGCTCGACCGCATCGGCATCTGGGCGGCGAAGCATTTGTAGGGCAACCGCTCCGGTTGCCGAGTACTTCTGAGCTATGGCTGAAAAGAAAAAGGTTCGTATCTTTGCCACCTCCCGCATCGGCGACCCGGCTGAGAACCGCCTGCGCGAACAGGGCTACGACCTGGAAGTTTTCGAGGGACCCGAGGCGCCGCCGAAGAAGCTGATCGTGGAAAAAGTGAAGAGCGGTATCGATGGCTTGATCACGACGCTGCGCGATCCGATCGACGCCGAGATTTTCGAGGCGGGCAAAGGTTCGCTCAAGGTCGTGGCGCAGATCGCGGTTGGCTTCGACAATATCAACCGCGCCGACGCAAACAAATACAAGGTCCCATTCACCCACACGGCGGACGTGCTGACGGAAGCGACGGCTGAGTTCGCCTTCTTTATGATGGGAATGCTGGCGCGCAGGATGTATTCGAGCGAACGCCTCGTGCGGGAACAGCAATGGCCCTCGTGGCATCCGTTCCTGCCTTTCCTCGGTGACGAAGTTACAGGTAAGACGGTCGCCATCATCGGCACCGGACGGATCGGCCTCGCCATGATCAAGAAGTGTTCGGGGTTCGACATGAACATCCTGTGCTACGATCCAGCCTATCACAACGACAGTTACATCGCCGGGATTCAGGAGTTAATGGACCTGCGCCACGCCAAAGGGATCCAGAAGGAGAAGACCTCGATTAGATACGTGGAGTTGGAGGAGGCGCTGCGGAATGCCGACTATGTGAGCATTCACGTGCCGCTCTTGCGCGAAGGCGAAACCGAGAAACCCACTTATCACCTCTTCAACGAGCGAACGCTCAGGCTGATGAAGCCGACCGCCTATCTTATAAACAGTTCCCGCGGCCCGGTGGTGGACGAGCGGGCTCTCGCCCAGGCGCTGAAAGATCACGTTATCGCCGGGGCAGCGCTCGACGTTTTCGAAAAGGAGCCGCTCCCGGCGGATTCGCCGCTCCTCGATCCCGAGATTGCGGACCGGACGCGACTCTTCCATCACTTCGCGAGCGGGGGCCGGATCACGCGGCTCTCAGTCGATCCTGAAAAGGGAATGGCCGGGCGCACCGCACAGGGAGTGATAGATGTGCTGGAGGGAAATTACGGCGGCGACCCGACCAAGATGCCCTACGTGGTGAATAAAGAAGCGTTTGGTTGAGAAGCGGTCGACTTTTCTGAATCAAAATCGACCATTAAGTGGCCGACAATTGGGGCGACAAGGACGCGCTCCAAATGATTTCTATTGACTCCGCCCGTGCAAAGTGATGGATATCGCGCCATGAAAATAAATCGCAGGATCCTCATCGCTCTGACGCTGTTGCTGACAGCCGCCACCGCAACCTTCGCTGCCAATGCTCACCTCGGCACTTGGAAGCTTAACGAAAGCAAGTCGAAGGTCTCCGGAGCAAAGAATGACACCGTCACCTACACCGAGGCCAAGGGGGACAAGATGATGCTCACGGTGGAGGGCGTGGGCAAGGATGGCAAACCCGTGAAGTGGACTTGGGAAGGCAAGTTCGACGGCAAACCGCACAAGATCAAAGGAAGCCCCACGGCCGACCAAATGGCGGTTAGGATGGTTGACGACCACGACAATGAACTGACCATGATGAAAGATGGCAAAGTTGTGATGACCGGAATGGTCAAGGTGGCCAAAGACGGGAAATCGCGCGTGGTCACGACAACATCGACCGACGCGAACGGAAAGAAGCACACCGAAAAAGCCTACTACGACAAGCAGTAGGTCGCCGCGAGTAAGGTCCACGCCGCTGTTCTGCCGAAAGCTCGACGGACCTTGCAGGAATCGTCTCCGCACCGCTTACCTCGCGATCCCACATTCCGCCTCCAACGCTGGCGGAACGTATCAGCGGATTTGCCTGTGCCCGGCAACGACCGACGCCTGGTCGAGGGAAGGTGCGGAGCGATTTGAGGAAACGAAAGCAGCGCTCGAGGGCGTCGAGTGGGTAACGATTTGCTCCACGTTTCTCGGGCCGGGGCTAGCTCTGCCAGACTGCAGGGTAGCTTTCAGACTGTCGGGCTTTAGAAGGTGGAATGCCAGGGCTCCAGCCAGCGCGACCAGGATCGCGCAGAGCGAGAGGATCGCCTTTCGATTGCGCTGGAGCGGTCCGGGATTGTCGAAGCGCAGGGGCGGCGCGGCCGCGTCGTATCTGAGCGATGGAAACAGCTCGTCGACCGTCCGCCACTTCGCTTCGCCCTTCGGTTTGCACGGATGGCGCCCGTCCAATTGCCCAAACCGGTAGAGCCGCGAAATCTCCCGGGCGTTGAGCGGGCTGTGAAAGCCTCGCGCCTTCACGTCGTAAAGATCCATTCCCACTGCACAAGCAGAATGGGTACCGACAACCGTTCAGCCGCAGGACTCCTCGCTCACGAGGAAATCACCACGCTGCGGTCGGCCTCATCATCCATCCTGCGGAGCGGCCGCCCGATCCGACAATTTCGGACTTTTGCTCGGACATAAACCCATTCCGATTGCGTCGCCGGAGCGAGTTGGATAGACTCGGTCCCTCCAGGAAAGAAGTTTTGAAATCACGATTCCGAAACCTGGCGCCGCTCGCTCTCGCCCTTCTGGTCTTAGTTAGCCTCGGCAGTTGTGGCCGGGGGAGCAGCACCGATGCCTCCCTGGCGACGCCGGTGAGCGAGCTCGACGTCATGATCAATCGTCATGAAAAGGTGGCCAACGAATACGTGCGGGTGGCGAAGAAGGTGAAATCCGGCGACCTGAGTCTGACGATCCGCTACATCGACTTGGAAAAGGCCACCCGGGCCGGATCGGCCAGGTTGCAGCAGGAAGCGCCCAGGATGACCCCGCAACAGGCGCAGCGAGTAGCCAGCATTTCCGCCAAGGCGGCTCCTTATTTACAGCCATAGAAGGGCTGCCGATCGGTCGAATATTAAAAACCGATTACGATGCGGTAAGGGAGCGGATCAACGCTTGAGAAAGCACGGGAATGCCGAACATTGTATCCGTGAAGACGATGCCAACCTTTCCCATCATAGAACCCCAGTTGGCCATGCATCGGCATCTCGGGCCCAAAGCCTTCTACCTTGAGCCCTGGCTCATCATTGGCTCGGTGATTTTATGGCTTGCGGTTCTGCCTCTTGCCGGTCTCGTCTGGTCCGGAACGACCCTCGCGAAACGGACTCACCTGATGCCTCCTTAAGCGACGCTGCAGCCGACCAACGCCCGTCTTTGGATTAGCGTGCGGAAGTAAGCTTTTCGCGCTGCGGCACGGTCAGCCACTCGCGGGCTTTGGCGGGATTCACGCGGACAAAGGCGTTGACTTTCGTCGCCTGCTCGGGGCTCAGGTTTAACTCTTCGTAAGGCGTGCCTGCGAGCTGCTTCTTTTGGTCGCTCGCCGGTGCCGTCCGATACCCTTCATCGAGTGGTGCACCAAGGGTGACGCCGGCAAGGGAAGCACCAGCCTGGGATGAGCCGACTGGGAGATGGACCCGATCCGCCACACCGGCGCGCTTTGCCAGCTGCACCAGTCGTTCAAGGGAAACGCGCCCAGGATCGTACTCGACCAGCGTCACTTCGCGACCCTTAAAATATCCCGCCTCGGTCCGAACCACCCCATCGATTTGCCCCAGCTGCATTTCGCCCGTCCAAAAACAGTGTTGAGCGAACGCGACGCGCTCGGTTGTCTTGTTCGACGGCTGCGCGGCCGGGAGAACAACAGTTGAGATCAGCATCGTGACGATCAGACAGGCCAATGCTCTCATGCTGACCATGAGATAGCTTAAGATCAGGCTTTATTCCAGATCGTTGGACGAGGCGGTCCCTTCGCGGATACCGGTGGCGTCATCCTGCTCTGTGCGGCCTTCGCCTACTGGGCTTTCAGCGTTCATTGATCAACTCGGGTGGGTCCGACTGCCAGTTGGCGCGGGGGGGTCGGGAACCGCTGGAAGGAAAATTTCTCCCCACCCTTTACGCGGCCGCGATCGGGCTGGCCTTCGTCCAGCCGCTGATTTCCTGCGCGCTCTGCGTCGCCTTGGCGGTGATATGGCTGATGCCCCATCCGCGGATTGAGCGGATCATTTCGTCGCCGCGCCAGAAATGCGGAATTTTTGTTGCGCAGGCATGAAAACTTCTACTTTGTGCCTTGTGCGCGTTCTCATCGCTGATGACGAAAAGGCTTTTTCGACCGTGTTGGGCGATCTGGTCCGATCCTGCGGCCACGAGGTGGTGGCGGTGGTGCATTCCGGCCTCGACGCCATCCGCGCCTACCGCCAGTATCGGCCCGATGTCGTGCTCATGGATTTCGCCATGGCCCGCCTCAATGGGCTAACCGCGTGCCGCAACATCCTGAGCGACGATCCGGAGGGCTGCATCCTCTTTCTCTCCGGCCTGAGCGAGCGGAGCGAATTGACTCCAGAAGCCTCCGGCGCCCTCGCCACCCTGCAAAAACCGATCAGCCGGGCGCGCCTCGAGGAGGCGCTAAATGCCGCGTCAGCGCGCCGGCAAGCGGTCCTCAAAAACGCCCAGGCGCAGTAAATATTACTTTGCGTAATTCGCTTCGCGGACGGTCGTGACCGTCTGGGCGGCCGGTTGCAACGTCTTCTTGGAACTGTGCACCTCGTAGTGAATGACGCGACCATTCGGTCCGAGCTCGACGGCGAGTTGTTGCGCCTCGATATCCAGGCCGCCGAAGAGTTCGCCCACGAGCGGCAGATAAGCCCCGACCGGCATCGGAACGGAGCGGAACCAGTCAAGCGAAGTGTGCCCGCGCAGATCGACAAAGCGTGTCGTCGGCGTCCCGAAGAGCTGGACCAACTCGGGCTCGGTCGTCTGGCCGATCCGGATCTGGTTGACGTTCGCCTGCACGATGGAGCGTGGCGCCCCGGCCCAGCTCGTTAGGCAGGAAGAAAGGAGGAGGGCGGTGAGAAGAGTTTTCGTTTTCATAGGGCAAGCGCATTCTGCACTAAACCGCGGCCCGGTGCAGCAAAATCGTGTTCTTGCGCGCGATTATCCCCGGTGGCGGCGCCTGGGACGGCAGAGACCGCCGAGGATCGGCCTAACGATTGGCCTGGTTCTGCCCGGTTTTGGCATGCTCCTCCATCGCCTGCGCGCAACGATCATTCGGCCGGGAGGAGCGAGCGAGGTTCCACGAACTTCGTTGCGACTTCTTCCGGGCTCAGCTTTTTCCTCCGGACTCCGTTTGCCGAAATAGCAATTCGGCCACCAGCGGAAAGTGGTCGGAGGCGATGCGCGCCGCCGCCGTGCGATGGACCGCGACGCGGAGCGGTTGCAGCGCCGCGTTGACGAAAATATGATCGACCGCCAGGACCGGGAAGGCGGTCGGGAAGGTGCCCAATTTTCTCGACGATTTCACGAGTTGCCGCACCTCGCGCAAATGGCGGCTAAGAAGTCGGTGCGGTTTCGAGCCCGGCAGACTGTTAAAATCCCCGAGCAAGATCAGCGGCGCGCCGCCTGTGCTGGCCGCGAGCCAGTCCGCGCTCGTGAGCAGCTCGGCCTGCAACTGCCGTTCGCGTCGCCCGAGCCCGAGGTGGGTGTTGATCACATGGACGGGGCCAAATTCCATCATCACTTCGATCGCCACCGCGGCGCGCGTTTCCCGGCAGAAGAAGGGCGCGACGCCCGGGAGACATTGGGCGCGTTGCACGGTGAGCGGATAGCGGCTGAGAATGGCGTGACCATAGTGTTCCTCGCCGCGCTCCATCGCGGCTTGAAAATGGCGATGCCAGCCCAGCTCCGCCGCGATCGCGCCGGCCTGGTCCACGCTCCCCGATCGTGGCCGGCGCAGGTCGAGTTCCTGGAGGCCGACGATATCGACCGCCAGCTCGGCGATGACTTGAGCGATCCGGCTCTCGGACCGCCGCCCATCCATGCCGACACAGCCATGCACGTTATAGGTCGCCACCCGGATGGTCGGCGCGGCTTTTTCACTCATCGTCAGGCTCCGGGTGCCGGGATTACATTTGCGAGCGGAAAATCGACATCGCGCGCCCTTTGAGCTTGTCCTTCCAAGGCCGGCGATACCAATCCGCCAGCGTCACTTCACGCGAGCACTCCTTATCGTCATTGAAAACCTGCGCGTGTTTCCGGACAAAACTTTCGTCGAGCACATTCAGATTCGCTTCTTCGTTCAAAGACATCGAGCGATTGTCGAGGTTGGCCGACCCGACCGAGGCCCAGCAGTCGTCAACGAGCAGATACTTACAATGAAAACGCGCTGGCTGATATTCATAGAAGCGCGCTCCGGCCTTGAGCAACGGTTCCCAGCGCGTCTGCCCAACCGCGCGCACGACATGGGCGTCGATGTCGTGCCCCGGGGTGATGATTTCCACCTTTACCCCGCGACGCAGCGCCGCGATTAGCGTCTGCATCGTTAGGTCATCGGGGATGAAGTAGGCGTTCGCGATCCGGATCCGTTCGCGCGCGGCCGCGATCGAGACCAGGAGCATGAGGCGCGCGCTATCGGAGCCTTCCCCGGCCGAGCTTTTGAAAATCTGGCAAAGCTGATCGCCCACCTCTTCCTGCTTCGGGAAATAAGGATCGCCGTGCAACAGCTCCGCGCGCGTTTCCATCCAATTATCCATGAAGGCCTGCTGCAACTGCGCCACGACCGGACCGCGCACCCGATAATGCGTATCGCGCCAAAGACCCTGTGTACGTCCGTCGCCTTTCCAGTCATCGGCAATCCCAACGCCGCCGATGAATCCGATCTTCCCATCGATCACCAGGACTTTGCGATGGGTGCGAAAGTTGATCCGCGAGAAATGAACAAAGCGAAAAATTTCCACACAGACGCCGGCCCGTTTCATCAGCTGTATGGCGCGGCCGTGGACCGAGTTCGATCCCATCGCATCCTGCAGGAAATGGACTCTCACCCCGGCGCGTGCCTTATCCGCGAGCGCGGCGGCGAAGGCATCGGAGATTTCGCCTTCTCGCCAAAGAAAATTTTCGAAAGTAATCGTGCGCTCGGCCGAGCGGATGGCTTCGAGCATCGCCGGAAAAATCTGCTCGCCGTTCTCGAGCTGGCTGATCTGGTTCCCTGGCACCAGCGGTGGCCCGAGCAGGTGTCCCATGGTGCGGACAAAAACGTCGTCGCCGATGTCGTAATTCGCCGAGATCGGATGGCGGATTTTTTTCTCGGCCGGGAAAAAATTGCGGGCCAGGAACAAGGTGACAAAGCTGCTCGCAGCGGCTGTGCCGAGGAGCTTGGGCCAAAGCGGCGGCTCAGGACGAAAGGAGAATTTCACTGCCCTACAATCGAACCCACTCCTGCGGACGCGTCCCTCCGCTGAGGCGAGGTCGCGCTAAAACGCCCACATACCTTGAGCGAATCGCCCGGTATAAAGCCCAAGGTAGAGGAGCGACCAGACCGTCAGCATGGCAAACCAGTAACGCCGGCCGGTCGTCGCCCGCGCGAAAAGAATGAAGACCGGAAAGAGCGTGAGGGTGTAACGAGGCACGCTCAGAACAAAGGCGGTGCTGGTGATGAGCAGCCAGTTCAGCGTGATCCAAACCGAGTAGGATGGCCGGAGCCGGAACCAGCTCCAGACCGTGCAACCGAGCGTCAGCATAACGGCAATAAATTCATTGAGCCCTTCGTTGACGTTCTCGCCCAGGACGCGCAGCCAGACGTCGTGAACCCCAAACCAGGGCGAAGCGAGTCTCTTATACCAGTGCTTTTGCATGATGCTGGTGAAGGCGAAAAAATCACCTGTCACTTCGTGGTTCAGCCAGAGATAGCCGAGAAAGCCAAAGGGGATAAGACCCAGCCAGAGCCAGCGCCAGTCGAAGCGGCGCGTTTGCCAATACCGCAGGATCACTTCCGTGGCCAGGGCCGGGCAGAGGATCAAGCCATTGACCCGTGTCAAGCAGGCGCCCGCGCCCAGGAGGCCGGCGATCACCCAGCGTTCGTTTCGGGCCGCGAGGAAACAACCGAGCATCAAGGCGAGAAAGAGACTTTCGGTGTAGTAAACGTGGAGAAAGAAACTGGTCGGGAAAATGAGGAGAAACCAGAGGGCGTTGCGCGCGACCTCCTCCGATTCATCGCAGCGCACCAGGCGCACGAGAATAAGGCTGGCGGCGATCGAAGCGAACCCGGAGACGACCAGGCCCGCCAGCATGTAATCGTGAACGACGAAAGCCGTCGCCCGCACCAGCCACGGATAAAGCGGAAAGAAAACGAGCGAAACGCGGCTTTCGCCGGCGGCCGCATAACCGTGCTCCGCCAGGCCGAGGTAATGCGTTGCGTCCCAGCGGTTCCAAATTTCGAGCCAACCCGGATGGTGCTGGGCCAGGGTAGCGGCGGCTTGAACTCCAAAGCTGAGGAGGAGGAGCTTGATCCCGAGGACCAGCCAGATCGTCGGCCAATCCCAGCCCCGAACGACCGCCAACCAATAGACAGCGGACGGATCGCGTCGCTCCTGCTCCAATTCCTCCGGGCCAGGTTCCACGGCTTTGGCGTACTAGCCAGATCGAGCGAGACCGTCGAGCCCTCATTTTTGAAATCGGAACTGAAGAGCCGATCGAACGTAGAGAGAAGCGGCTGCCGCCGGCCGCTCAACGATTGCCATTCCTTCAGCGAAAAGTTAAACCCGTGCATGGACGGGCGAGATCGACAAATCCTGCGGGCACTTTGCCTCTTCTTGGGGACCGCCTGCCTTCTCGGCGTGCTAGGATGGTCTCTCATGATTCGAATGCCGGGAACGAGCTTTCGAGGCACGGTCGTCCCCTTCACGACCGAGGAGAAAGCGCTGCGCGCGGAGTTAATCGCTCACGTGCAAAAGTTGGGCGGCGAGATCGGTGAGAGAAATCTCGCGCATTATCCCAAATTGCTCGAGGCAGCCCATTACATCGAAGATGCCCTCTTCGCTGCGGGCTGGAAAGTCGAGCGTGACACGTATGAGGTGCAGGGCAAGCCTTGCCACAATCTCGCGGCAAAGTTAGACGGCAGCTCGCCCGACATCGTCCTGATCGGCGCTCATTACGATTCGGTTTTCGGTTCGCCGGGTGCGAATGACAACGGCAGCGGGGTGGCCGCGCTGCTCGCACTCGCCCGACGCTTTGCCGGGACGCAGAATGGGCGAACGCTTCGCTTCGTCGCCTTCGTTAACGAAGAGCCGCATTATTTCCAAACCTCGCAAATGGGAAGCTACGTCTACGCCGCCCGATGCCGGGCGCGCCGCGACCCGATCGTGGCCATGATCAGCCTCGAGACCATCGGCTATTATTCGCGTGAACCCGGCTCGCAAAACTATCCCGCGCCCGGGCTCGGCTTTCTTTACCCGCGGACCGGCAATTTCATCGGCTTCGTCGGCAACGTCGGCTCGGCCTCACTCTTGCGCGACGCGATCGGCGAGTTCCGCCAGCATGCGCAGATCCCATCGGAAGGCGCCGCCCTGCCCGCCATGATCCCCGGCGTCGGTTGGTCCGACCAATGGTCATTCTGGCAGCACGATTACCCAGGCATCATGGTGACGGACACGGCGCCCTTTCGCTATCCGCAGTATCACGCCGCCAGCGATACGCCGGACAAGCTCGATTACGATTCCATGACCCGGGTCGTCTCCGGGATGGAAAAACTCATCCAACACCTCGCGAATCCGCGCCGCTGAAAAAGCTTTTTAGGTCCGATGCCAGAAGCGCTGGACGTCGGCCGTCGCAGAACGGGAATCAGGCGCGCACGGCGCCGCCGAGTAACGAATCGCCAAGGTAATCATGAATTCCGAAGGTTGTGCGCATATCGACGCGATCGCTTCGATCAAACAACCGCAACGCCGCGAATGCGCGGAATGCGTCAAGATCGGCGCCTCCTGGGTCCACCTGCGGACCTGCCAGGAATGCGGCGTGACCCTTTGCTGCGACAGCTCGCCTCACCAGCACGCGAGCAAACATGCGCATGCGATCGGGCACCCCGTCATCGCCTCGGCCCAACCCGGCGAGCGCTGGCTTTATTGTTACCTCGACGAAGCGTTCGCCGAATATTGAGCGGTCGGCGAAGTTTGGGACGCAACCGAAGCCCGAGCCCCGGCTGCGTTCCTTGGTTCTCCCGCGCAAAGCCTCGTTAGGCCGAAAGAAGGAATTTTCTTCAAGCAGCGTCTCTCCCGGCTCGACAGAGTCTCGCCCCACGGCTAAGCGTGGCGGACGATGAAACGAGTCGGAACTGTGGCAAGCCTCTGGCGTTATCCGGTGAAGAGCATGCGCGGCGAGGAATTGCCGGAAATTTTCGCCGGGTTCTCCGGAATCTACTCCGACCGCCTTTTTGCCATTCACGACTCAGCCGGCCGCAAAGGTTTTCTTTATCTGACGGCCCGCGAACAACGTCGGATGCTACAGTTTCAGCCGCGCTTTCGGGAACCGGAAAAGACGCTCGCCCCTCCCAATCTGAAGGAGGCCGAAAATCTAGGTCCGGGCACGACGCCGGTTTACGCCGATCCGGCGGACCTGATGCTCGACGTCGAAACGCCCAGCGGCGAGACGCTGGCGATCGATGATCCAGCGCTCCTCGAAATGTTGTGCGAGGGGATCGACCCGAAACACCAACCCAGCCTGATGCGCTCGGAACGCGCCCTGACAGATTGCCGCCCGATTTCCGTGATTTCGCTGCAATCAATCCGAAAATTGGGCGACGAAATTGGCAGCGCGATCGATAAACTTTGTTTCCGCGCCAATATTTACCTCGACCTAACGAGCGGAGAGGGTTTCGCCGAAGACCGCTTCGTCGGCCGCTCCCTCCGTATCGGTCCGAAGGCGACTTTTGCCATTCTGGAGCGCGATCCGCGGTGCGCGATGATCGTTCTCGACCCGGAAACTGGCGAAAAAAATCCCGCGATCCTCAAAGCCGTGGCGCAGCAACACGAGGGGAAGATCGGGCTCTATGCTGCCGTCCTGGTGGAAGGAATGATTCGTCAGGGCGACGAAGTGGAACTGCTCGACTAACGATCGGAGTCGCGTTCGGGCGGCGCGGTGTTGAGTCCGCTCCGGAATTTTTCGGTCGCGCGCACGACGGCTTCCTTCGCCCGACCGCGTGGGCCGGCGGTTTCGATCTGGATTTGGTTGATGGCGCGGTCCATCGCCGTCTTGATGCTCGCAGCCGTGCCGCCTTTCTCGCATTCGCGCACGAGCACGCCTTCGAGCCGGGCGATGACCGCATCGATGGTATAATTGGGATTCACCACCGGCCGCTCGTGCTCGATCGCGCTGTAGACATTGATCACTTCCTCGCTGTGCGCGCCCCAGCGCAGCACCTGGTAGAAGAGCGATCCCTGCCGTTCCCCCTTGAAGATGAGATCGATCGCCGCCGCCACGAGCGAGACCGGCATGAGCGCGAAATCGCGCACGTTATCAAGCAACATCTTGAATTGAAAAACGAGGACGTCGCGCAGGAACTTCCAGTGATCGTCGGGACCGGGTTGGGTGGCGAGGGATTCCGTTGAGCTCATGGCCCCATCTTAAACAAGGCCGGGCCGGCAGGAAAGTTCGTCGCGGCCGAGCGCGCCAATCCCACTTCGCTCTTTCAAACGCGGGGCCGCCCTGTTAACCGAACACGATGAAACGGCTCCTCTGGCTCGATGTGGCAAAAGGCCTCGCCATTCTGGTCGTCGTTTACTTTCATTTTTTCCGCACCTACTTCGAGAACGGCGCGCTCCCGCCGCCGGACTGGAGCACGCTGGGCGCCGGCCTAACGACATTTCTCGGGATCGCCTGGGTGAAACTTTCCGGGCTCGGTTTTCATGCCGTCGGGGTCTTCATCATCCTGAGCGGCTGGGCCCTGATGCAATCAACTGTGCGCAAGGCCGAGAAGGGCGCGCTGGCGTGGGGCGATTGGTATCGGGCGCGGCTTCTTCGCCTTTACCCGATGTATTGGGTGGCGCATCTCGTCTATCTCGTTTCGCCCTTCACCGCCCGCTTTGAAAAAATCGACAGCCGCATTTTTCTCAGCCTGCTCGGGCTGCGCTTCATCGATATCGAGAACAATTTTTATTATCTCAACGCCGCCTGGTGGTATTTCACCATGCTCATCCAGTTCTACGCGCTCTTTCCCCTCCTCTTCCGGGCGGCGCGTAAGCTCGGGCCGTGGAAATTTCTCGCCGGCGCCTGCGCCCTCGGATTTTTCGTGCGCTACCTCCTGCTCGTCGCCTATCCGCAAAACGGCATGTGGGTGCAGGGCGGGTTTGCGATTTGTCGCCTGCCGGAATTTGCCCTCGGCATGGCCTTAGGAATGTGGCACAGCCAAGCGCTCGAGCGGCTCGAGCGCTTCCTTCTCGGTGGCGCGGGATTCGTGAGCGGCGTTGGGCTCTACCCGCTGGCGCTCCAGCTTTATCATGGGTTGGTCGCTTACGTTTTCGTCGATTTTGCGACGGGCGGTTGCTGCTTTCTGGTTCTCGTCGGGCTCGCCGGGATGATCGCGCGCTTTCGTTATCCGGCGAAAGTATTCGGCCTCGTCGGTGCCTTTTCCTACGGCATTTACCTCATCCATCATCCCTACGTCATCTGGCTCGGACTGCGCATCCGCGAACAACCGATCCCGATCTTCCTCCTCATCACTCTCGCGACGCTGGCCGTGCTCAGCCTCTGGGGCGGACTTCTGGAAAAAGCCACCAACGCGCTTGTCAACACTCTGCTGCGGGCGAAAACCGAGTCGGCCAGCTGAGCCGCCAGGGAACCACACGCCGTGAAACCGAGGCGCCTTTTCATCCTCACAGCCACAGCCATGATCGCTTTTGCCGCCAACTCTTTGCTCTGCCGGGCGGCCTTGCGCGACACAGCAATCGACGCGGCCAGCTTCACTTCGATCCGCATTTTCTCCGGCGCCGCCGCGCTCTGGCTCATCATGAAATTGCGCGGGACGAGCTGGAGAGAAGCAGGCAACTGGTTCTCGGCCCTCGCACTCTTCGCTTATGCGGCGGCCTTTTCTTTCGCCTATCGCACGCTCTCAGCCGGCACGGGCGCGTTGCTGCTTTTCGGCGCGGTCCAGGCGACCATGATCCTCTGGGGCCTGCACAAGGGGGAACGCCTGCGCGCCTTGCAAGTGCTCGGTCTGGGAGTGGCGCTGGGCGGACTGATCGTGCTCCTCCTGCCGGGCCTTTCGGCGCCCCCGCTTTCCGGATCGACCTTGATGCTCGCCGCCGGCGTGGCCTGGGGCGCGTATTCGCTCCGTGGAAAAAGGGAGGCAAATCCCGCCGGCGCGACCGCGGGAAATTTCATTCGGGCCGTGCCAATGGCGATGGCGCTCGGTGTCGTCATGATCTCCGCGATGCGCCTCGATCCGGCGGGCGCCGGCTATGCGATCCTCTCCGGCGCGCTCGCTTCGGGTTGCGGTTACGTGATCTGGTACACAGCGCTGCCGGGCCTGAAGGCGGCGAGTGCCGCGACCGTGCAGCTCAGTGTGCCGGTGGTGACGGCGGCCGGCGGAATCGTTCTTCTCGGCGAAGCGCTTACTTGGCGTTTTATGCTGGCCTCCGTCGCGATCCTGGGCGGTATCGCGCTCGTGGTGCTGGAACGTCGGCCGCGCGCCTGACTCCGCTCGCGATTGGCGAAAGATCCGGCCCTGCTAGTTTCAATCATGAGCACAAATTTAAGTCACGCGCCGAACCTCACCCAGCGTCCGCCCCGCAGCCCGCGAGTGCGTCTCGGTGGCTACGTTGTCCTGCCGCGCATCCTCGACAAAGGCCGGGCCGAGTTGGCCGGGACGGCGGGCGAATTCAAATACAATAACCCGGCGGATTATCATTGGTTTCGCTTCACCGGAATCACATCGGAAGCTTTGAAAGCCGAGCTCGCGACCGGCAAGGGCGACGGTGAAATGTTGAAATGGATCGAAGAGAACGCGCCCCACAAACGCACTCCGTGGGAAATCCAGCAATGGAGCGCGTATTTCAACGAGCGCGGCCCCGATGGCGATGTCGAGACGCTGGAATTTTTCGCGCAGCGGGTGGGCGAGTTCAACAAGGATCGCGAAGACGTGAAGACTTGGTTCGATCTGCTCGACCTCGACGATCACGTCACCTTCGGCGGGAAAGCATAAAAATTTTTGCCTAACATTGGATGGCAACGCGTGCCGGCGAGACGCCGGCGCGATCCAGAGCCGGGGCGGCTGCGTCAGGCGGGCTCGATGTGCACGAGGACATCGGCGATGCCGGGATGGGCGCGCCTGATCGCGTCTTTCACCTCGTGCGCCACCTCGTGCCCAGCGCGGACCGTCATGTCTTCGTTCACCCCGATATGGAGATCGACATAAAACTCGAGGCCCATTTTGCGCACGAAACATTTGTCGATCTCGCGCACCCCCGGCACCTGCGCCGCGGTGGCGCGGACCTTCTCGACGATCTCGCCGCGCGGCGCCGTATCCAGCACCTCGCGCAGCGCCGGGTAAAAAAGCCGCCAGCCGTTAGCCGCGATCAGGACGCAGGCAAAAAGCGCGGCCCAGGCATCCGCGCTCTGCCAGCGCGGACCACCGAGGAGCGCGATCGAGATGCCGATGAAAGCCGCGATCGAAGTGAGCGCATCGGTCCGATGATGCCAGGCGTCGGTTTGGATCGCAGTACTCTCGGCGTTTCTTCCCAGCCGGTTCACCATCCTGAAGAGCAACTCCTTGATCGCGACCACGACCACGAGCACGATGAGTGTGAACGGTTCGGGCGCATGATGCGGCTGGAAAATCTCGTGCACGCTGCGGGCCGCGATCACCAAGGCGGCGACGAGCACGCCTAACGAGACGATAATGGCCGCGACCGGCTCCGCTTTGCCGTGGCCGTAGGGATGGGTTTCGTCCGCCGGACGGGCCGCAAATTTGAGCCCGCCCCAGATGATGGCCGACCCTCCGATGTCGAGCGCCGATTCGATCCCGTCCGCGATCAGGACATAGGAATGACCCACGGCACCGGCAAAAATCTTCGCCGTCGCGAGGACGACATTCGCACCCATCCCGAGAAGGGCGACGCGGGCGCCGGATTGGAGATTGCCGCTTGGAGTGTTCGCGTTAGGGTGCGGGGCCATCGGATGAGCGAAAGTATTAAAGCCATTGTTTACGAGGCGCACGGAAAACCGGAGGAGGTTTTGCGTTTGCGCGCAGCGCCGGGGAGCGAACCGGCGGCCGGCGAAGCGCTCGTCCGCCTCCTCGCCGCGCCAATCAATCCGGCCGACCTGAACCAGATCGAGGGTAAATATCCGGTCCGCTTCACCCTCCCCGCCACCCCGGGCTTCGAAGGCGCGGGCATCGTCGAGGCGATCGGGGAAGGAGTAAAGGAGGTGAAGGTCGGCGAGCAGGTGATCCTGCCACATGACTTCGGCACCTGGCGGGAAAAAGGCGTGGTCGCGTCCGACAAGCTGACCGCGGTGCCTAACGACATCGGACCCGAGCAGGCCGCCATGCTCAAGATCAATCCGATCACCGCCTGGCGCATGCTGCACGATTTTTTGCACTTGGAGAAAGGCGACTGGGTGATACAAAACGCCGCTAATTCCGCCGTTGGGCGAGCGGTTATCGTCATTTGCCGCGAGCTTGGGTTTCGAACCGTGAATGTCGTTCGGCGAACGGAACTGATCGAGGAGTTGCTCGCCGCGGGCGGGGACGTCGTCCTGCTCGATGATGACGACCTGCGCGAAGCGGCCGCGGCGGCGACTGATGGAGAACCGATCCGGCTCGGACTGAACGCCGTCGGAGGCGAGAGTGCCTTGCGCCTGGCGAAAGTCGTGGCCCCGGAAGCAACCATCGTCACCTTTGGCGCGATGGGTCTGCAGCCGGTGCGCGTGCCTAACGGAATGTTGATTTTCAAGAATCTCCATTTCACGGGCTTCTGGGTCAACAAGTGGTATGAGCAAGCCAGTGCCGAAGCGCGCCGGGAAACCTTCGCCCCGCTCATCGACCTGACGCAGCGCGGCCTGCTCGAGACGAAGGTGGAACGCGCCTATTCGTTAGGTGACTTTCGCGAGGCCGTCGCTCGCGCCAACGAAGGGAAGCGTGCCGGCAAGATCATCTTCCGAATGTAGACGCGCCGCGGCGAGTCCAGGTGCAGTTGCCCGACCGGTCCGGACGGCGTTCCTTACGGGATGAAACTTCGCGCTCTGGTTTTGTTGTTATTCGTTTCGTTAGGCGTGGGAACCGGTCTCGCTCAGGATTGGGCGAAGGAACGGCTCAACAAATCGCCCCGCCACAGCGAATGGGTCGACCTGAAGCACAACGGGCGGACGGTGAAAACCTTCGTCGTCTACCCGGAGGTAAAAGAGAAGGCGCCGGTTGTGCTCGTGATCCACGAAATTTTCGGCCTGACGGATTGGGCGAAAAATCTGGCTGACGAATTGGCCGCGGCGGGTTACATCGCGGTCGCGCCCGACCTGCTTTCGGCGCCCGGGAAAGAGACGAGCAGCTATCCCGATCAGGGCGCGGCGATCAAGGCCGTCTCCGCCCTGCCAGACGCGCAGGTCTTTGCCGACCTCGATGCAGCGGCGGAATTCGCGGGGAAATTGCCGGCGGGAAACGGCAAGCTGGCGGTTTGCGGTTTCTGCTGGGGCGGCGGCAAAGCGTTCGGCTACGCCAATCACAATCCCAAGCTGAAAGCGTCGTTTGTCTTCTACGGCCCCGGACCGAGCGAGGCCTCGGGCGCGGCCAACATCGCCTGCCCGGTTTACGGCTTTTATGGCGAAAACGACGAACGGATCGATGCGACCATTCCGAAAACCACTGAGATCATGAAGGCGGCGGGGAAAACATATGAGCCGGTGATTTATCCGGGAGCCGGGCATGGCTTTATGCGCGCGGGCGAAGCGCCCGATGCCTCGGAAGCGAATCGAAAGGCGCGCGACGCAGCCTGGGAACGCTGGAAAGCCCTCCTGAAAAAGCTCGGGACCTGAGTGGCGGACAGCGCGCCTGGCGCTCAGGTTTGCAGTTTTTTGGGGGGGCGATGGTGGGCCACGCAGCGGAACGTTTCCTGCTCAAAATGTGATGATCCAACGACCCGTCCCGAATCGGTGCCAACGCCATCCAGACCTTCTCGCTCGATCGATACCTCGGCGATTCTCTTCGCCGGCCTCGTACTTTGCGCCGCAGCTGCGATTTATTGCGCGATTCACTTCGGCAGCACGCGCGCGGTCGAAGAGGCGCTCGCAACCCTGCGCGAGCGGCCCAGTGGTCCTCAGCCAAACTACCTTTCCGTTCTGATTCCACCCGCGCCAAGCCCGGCTGCTGGCAAAAGCAAACCGAACGGGTCTCAGGACCCTGCCTCGGCGGCGCAACCCTCACGATCGCTCGCTAGCGGGAGATAGCAGAAAGATCATCCTGCTCCGGCGGCCAGGCGAACGCGGTCGATGGACCCGGTTTCTTGCTTAAGTCGTCGTCCCGCTCGTTAGGCGCGCGGCTTCCAGAGGGCGGCGTCGGGGATCGACCAGAGGTGGATCAGCCAGCCGAGGAGCACGGCCGCGAGGACGAACTGGAGGATCGCCATCAGGAGCCGGCCCTGAAGCAATTGCCCGAGGCCGGGGATGAAAAAACTGCAAAGAGCGGCGACGACGTTACCGGTAGAACCTTGTCCTGCCATGGGCACAAGTTCGGCCTCCGCGAGCCGGACGCAAGTTGCAGCGGCGGTCTGTACGATCGCCACGCACGCTCTGCAATCCAGATTTCGGCGGTCATAGACCGCCGCGACAGCGAAAAGCGCGCCCGTGAGGATTCGAACCTCAAACCTTCTGATCCGTAGTCAGATGCTCTATCCAGTTGAGCTACGGGCGCAAAATGTCGATTTTACCTGTGAAAACCTTCCTCGCCTCACGCCGGAAGCAAGGAGGGGCTTATTATATTCGTTTCGAACCGCCGTCAAACCCCCGACCGGGCCCCTGCGGGTCCACCCGCTCGCTGGGAGACGAGACCGAAACGATTTCGCGAGCAGGCCACCTTCTCCATTGTTCGAGTTTCAGCAACGGAGTGCACAGTCGATGAGAAAATTCGACTGGTGCCTCCACCACGGATCAGACCAATCACACGCTACAGCTCCGCCCCGCGCGTTAAGTGGCCGACCGGGGAATGAGGGCGCGACGCTGCCGGTTGCGTGGCCGAAATTTCTCAATCGTCGCTCGCCGCGAAGGGCGGTGGATCGGTTCAATCGGCAGGTGTCGCCTCAGGAATGTTAGGCCGGAGCGTGAGCCGCTTTGGTTCGCGGAAAACTTCTCAACGCACGAGATCGATGTAATCGAGGAGGAATTCCAGGCCATTGCTCTTAGAGTTTTGTCCCGCGACCTCGAATCGAAACGTTTTCTCACCGGCTTCGGTGAATGTCACCCGTCCCAAGGCCAAATTTCTATAGCCGATCATCGGAGCGTAGGTATCCTGAGCGGTTCCCAGGTCCACACCGTCAATGGACAACTGAACAATCCCGCCGTGGTCGCCCGTTCTTATCCCAGGCCTCACCGAATACGTTCCTGCGATGGGCACCGTTATCTTATAGCTAACGGCGCTTCCGGCGGTCGCGGGATCGAAGAGGATCCCGGCCTGTCCACTGAGATTCTCATCGTCGATGCGCACGACCAAGTCGTCAGCTTTCACCGCCAACGCTTCCGCCTCCCGACTGGTCGCGAGCACGAGTTGGATGTCATCGAAAACAACGTCGTAGCCGCCGCCGTGGGGAGCGCTTTCCGTGATCAGAAATTGAAAGGCCTTGTCCCCCGCGCTCTCGAACTCAATTGTGCCAAGGTTATGGCGGCCGTTGGCGTCACTCTTCTCTGCCCTCTGCGCATAGCCCTGTTTGACGCCGTCGACGAACAACTCGAAACCCGCTGCGCCACCCGCTGGTTTGGTTTTGACAATGAGGTTGTAGGTGCCGGCATCGGCGATCGGCACGGTGAAAGTAATGTCATCACCCACTTTGTTCGCTTTGAAACGGATGCCGGCGCCACCGCTCAGTGCTGAATCGCGAATCTTCACGTAGGGCGCTGAATGTTCCTGCACGAACAGCCCCTCAGCTTCCAGGTTGGGAACAAGGTCAAGATAGTCACAGACGAACTCATAACCGTTACTGCTCGGATTGTGACCGGTAATGGAGAAGCGAAAGGCTTTGTCTCCGGCGCTAGGGAATGTGACGGGGCCGAGATCCCGGCTTTCGTAGGCGGTGGTCCCGGCGTACTCGTCCTGGGGAGATCCCTGGTTAGCGCCGTCGATTGCGAGCTGAAAGATGCCCGCGCTTTCGCCCGTTCTTGTTCCGACCATTACTTGGTAGCTCCCACTTCTCGTCATCGACACGGTGTAGGTGACGAAGTCGCCTACTTTGCTGGCCTCGAGCAGTCCGGCTCCGCCAGCGCTCGCCAATGGGTCGTTTGTGAAGAGTGCGTAATCTGTCTCTTCTGAGGTGGTGGAACTAAGAACCTCGGCTTCGAAGTCATGCAAACCAACGATAAAATCGAGCGGGGTCGTTCCAGTATCACCGGTGTCGCCCATCGCGAAGAGCTGGATACGAGGCGGCGGCTCTTTCTTGATTGTCTCGATGGCGTCTATCCCCTTCTCGATGGACTCACGATCTTGCCAACGTCCGATCTTGTTCTTAAGAGGGCGAGAGGAGAGCGAAGTCTGGCCGTTGTAAACTCCCGAGATCGTTCCGGTAGAAGCATCAAAACTCAAACCGGACGGAAGCGCTCCGTCCAGTACCCCATCCAAGCCGAGGTAATCGAAAGAGGCGGTACGCGCGTCGGCAGTGATCGTGTAGGAAAAAAATTTGTTCAGGACGAGCGCGGCTTTCGAACCGCTGGTGATGACCGGCAATGAGGGATCGGAGACAAACGTGAGTTGGAGATATGACTGCGCCGGATCCGCATTCGCCAAGCCCAGTTGCAGACCAAAACTGCGGGCGAAACCATCAAGCGCGAGAGGCACTGTGCCCGTGATAAAGCCGGTCCCAGGATCAAGCGTGAGCTGAGGTCCCCCTCCCACGCCTGATTCGTAGGGCAAACCTGTGGCCATGATCGTCGCTTCGAGGCTTGCATTCTTTCTCAGGACTTGGAACGCAAACGGCTCGCCAGCGCGCGCGGTCACGGCGGTGCCGGCCAGGATGCCGTCAACTTCAGGCGAAGCTGGCTGAGGTCGAGCGATAAACAGGCTGACGTCCTTCGAGTCGGAGCCGCTTGAGTTCCTCGCCGCAAAGGTGATGGTAAAACCTTCGGAGGCCCGGGTCGGCGTCCCGAAGATGATGCCGCGGGCGGTGTCAACATTGAGACCCTCAGGCAGAGGGAAAGCGTCGTACTCGGTCGGGTTGTTGGTTGCCGTAATTTGATAGACGAATGGTTGGCCGACTCTGGCCACGAGGGATTCACCGCCGACGGCGTAGATGCTGTCACCAACTACGGCGGCGCCAAGAAGACGTCGAGCTGTTGGCATCGGCGTTTCTGTCGTCCAAACATCGAGGATCGGATCGTAGACGTCGATTCCGGAAACCAGGTCGTTGTCTTCCCCCCCGATGACATGGATCTTGCCATCAACGACCGCAGCCGCGGAATGAAGTCGAGGATGCGGCATGACCGAGGGTTTCGTTGTCCACGCTCCGAAACCACCGTTCGCATTTGGATCAAACTCCTCGACCGTGTTGATCACTCCATGGTTTTCTTTTTGTCCGCCGACGGCATAAATTTTTCCGTTAACCGCCGCCACGGCGGGAAATGCGCGCGGCGTGTTCAGATGTTGTTTTAACGTCCACGAATCAGGAGCGGGGTTGTAGACCTCCACGGTATCGAGCGCCGTGAAATCGGGATTGGCTCCTCCCACCGCATAGAGGAGATGATGCGCGCCATCAGCGCCAAGGCCCACTTGAATCCTCGCAACATTCAGATGCTGCTTGTCGGCCCAAGTGTCGGTCGCGGGATCGTACGCCTGCGCGGTGTCGAGAGCCCGGCCGGGGCATCCGTCGGCAACTCCTGCCACCACATAGATAAGCCGATCCAGCGTGCTCGCGGATGGTCGAAAGCGAAGCGGCGATGGGAGCGGAGCCAGGTCCGTGGTCCAGAGATCCTTCCTGGGATCGTAGGCTTCGACCGTCGCAATCGGATTACAATGATCGACGACTGCTCCTGCGATCGCGTAGATTTTTCCGCCTGCGGCAGCCGTCGCGAAACCAGCGCGGGCGGTTGGCATCGGGGCCATCGCCCGCCACTCGGGGTCGCGTTGAAGCGGGCTAATGGCGATGTTTACATTCAATTCGCGCAGGTTTCCCGGATTTGTAATGACGGGAGCTTGCGCGCGCGCCGCAGCGATCAAGAGAAAGAAAAATCCCGCCAAGACGACTCCAAGCCGTAAAACTCCCGCAGGGCAGCGAAGAAGGATTTGGGGGTTCATCACAGTTTACTCCCCATTTTTGATACTGAATGCGTCTGCTCGGCGTCAATACTATTCCAGCCGTTCTCGAAGAGGTCGTTAGGGCTTTTGCAGGGTCCGCGAAAGCCGGGCGTAATTTTTCGTCACCGGGTGGTTCGGACCAAAGGTCTCAAGAGCACGTCGCTCGGCTCGCTCGGTAATGGCAATCGCTTCCGCCACTTTGCCCTGACGCGCCAGTCCCGTGGCGAACTTGACCGTGAATCTCACGGTGTCGGGATAGGCCCGACCGAGCGTCTCTTCCATCGACTGAATCAGGTCCACGATTGCCGTCTGTGCTTCGTCGGTCCTGCCCTGGCCGATCAACGCAACCGCCAGGTTGGCGCGACTATTCAAGGTCAGGCGATGCTGCGGACCGACCTCTCTTGTTTCGAGGTCGATGATCTGGCGACACTCGGCTTCTGCCTCGACGAACTTTTGTTCGTCATCCAATAATTCGGCCAGATTGTTGCGCGTGTTGAGCGTGTGAGCGTGGCGGGGGCCGAGCACCTTTTTCTGCAGTTTAATGACGGCTTTGTATTCGGCTTCGGCCGCGGGGTATTCAAGATTGGCATGCAGGGCCGTGGCCAGGTCCATCCGGTCGTTCAGGGTCACGGGGTGCTCCGGCCCATAGACTTTCTGGTCGGCCCGGATCACATCCCGGTAAGATGGAATCGCCTCCCCGTATTTATCCTGATCGTTGAGCGCGTTGGCCAGGCCGATGCGCGCCGCCAGGGTCCGACGGTGCTCGGGACCTATGAGCTTTTCATCCAGCCTGACTACAACCCGGTAGAGCTGTTCCGCCTCCGCGTACTTGCCTTTGTGATAGAGCGCATTGGCCAGGTTATAGCGACTAAGGAGCGTGTCGGGATGTTCGTAGCCGAGGATTTTCTCTCGCAACGTCACGACCTGGCGCGCTTCCGCGATCGCCTTATCGTGCTCCTCTTCCTCGTTCAAGGCATAGATCAAACGGTGCCGACTGGCGAGCGTGTCGGGATGTTCCGGGCCCAGGACGCGGGTCCGCAATTCGATGACCCGGCGATAAAGCGTCTCGGCATCGCTAAATTGGCCCTGCGCGAAGAGCAGATCGGCAATGGCATCCTGTAATCTGGCCCATTCTTCCGAGTTGCGTTTGATGTCGGAAAATTTCTCGGCGGCGCGGAAATGCTGCATGGCGCGCGGGTATTGAATGGCCGCTTGTGCGGAGAGACCGGCCAACTCGAATGCCTCGAGGGCCGCCTTCGCATTGGGGGGCGAAAAGTTTCGCGCCTGGTTGGCGGCGTGCAGCGCCAGAACTTCCGCCTGGTCGTAGTCCCCGGCCACATAGGCGGCGTTGGCTCGCTCATAGGCTGATGCCTTGGGCGAACGTTGCAGAGAGGCGGCGAAGGGGGGCAACTTTCCACGTAACAATTCAACACTAACCCCAAGCTGTCGGGCCAGCACGGCGTAGACGTCGTTCTGCATTTGTTTCTCGCCGGGCTGGCAGACTTGCGCCTCCATTTGCGCAAACTCCATCACACCCTTCCGCAGTTTTGCTATCTCCCCTTCCGCCCGCGCCTGAGCACGCCAATGCCAGGTGAAGAGCCCGCAGGTCAACATGAAGAAGGCAACCATGGCCGTTGCTGTGCCGGCGAGAAGAGGATTGCGCTTCGACCACCGCCACCATTGCACTGGTGGTGAGACCGGCCGGGCCACGATGGGGCGACCTTCCAACCAGCGTTCTAGATCTTCCGCCAGGTCGCCGGCGGACTGGTAGCGGGCCTCGGGTTCGCGCTCCAGGCAACGTGCGCAGATGGTTTCCAAATCGCGATCGGCCGTTCCCACTAACGAACGTAGCTTGGGAGCAGGCGTCTCGGCCGCCTGATGGATAACCGCCAGTGCATGCTCGCCGAGAAATGGCGGCCGGCCCGCCAACAGGTTGAAGAGGATTGCGCCGAGACTGTAAATGTCCGCCGCCGGTGTGAGATGAGCGGCGCGTCCTTGTGCCTGCTCAGGAGCGATGTAGCCGGGGGTTCCAAAGACGGTCAGGGTTCTCGTCAGGTCGCTTGAGGCATCGAGCCATTTCGCGAGCCCGAAGTCGCTCACGAGCGGTTCACCCCGGCTATCGAGGAGGACATTGCCCGGCTTGAGATCGCGATGGAGGATTCCCTGCCGGTGAGCGCAGCGGACGGCGCGCGCTACCTTTGCCAGAATCCAGACACTTTGCCGCGTCTCTCCGCCGAGGGCGGGCCCCACTTGCTGGAGGCTGCCCCCGGTCGCAAACTTCATGCTGAAAAACGGCACACCCTCGCTCTCGCCCACTTCATAGATCGGCAGGATGTTGGGATGATCGAGACTGGCCGCAGCTTCCGCTTCGCGCCGAAAACGCGTCAGCGTCTCGTGGGAATCCGCGTGGTAACTCAGAACGCGCTTGAGGGCTACGATTCGTCTCGAATGCCGTTGCCGCGCCCGATAGATGACGCCCATCCCGCCGCGGCCAATTTCCTCCATGATCTCGTAATTGCCCAGCCGCCACTGATCTGGCACCTTGATCTCCTCGAGCGCCGCCGCAAAACCACTCCCGTCGACCTCCCCCTCGGCGATGGTTTCCTGGAGGAGACAAGCGAGACAAAGGCCGTAGGCAATACGTGAAGTGCTGCCGCAAAGGCGGCATTTCTGGGGCAGCGGCGTGACTGCCGCGAGAGAGTCGGTTAGGCCACAGAGGTTCATGAGGAAGTTGAAGCAACCAGCGCGGAGCAGAGATAACGCAGCTCATCATCCACCTCGGCGGGGTCATCGATCGTTGCGGCCACTTCCGCGCGAAGCAGCTGGCGATAGCGCAGGCGCATTTGATGGAGTAGTCGCTTGATCCCGCTCTCCTCCACCCCGAGCTCCCGCGCCAGGGCCGCGTAGGAAATGTCTTCGCGCTCGGCCGTGAGCGCGCCGCTCAAGGCATCAAAAACCCGCCGCCGACCATGGCTTTCGCATTCCTCCCGCAACTGGCGGAGGGCCCGCTCCGCCATCGTTGCCGCCCAGCGCACGTCGAAAACCGTCTCGGCCGGCCACTCCTTGATCGCAGCCATCGGAACCGATAATTGCGATGGCGCCTCCGCCATCCACTCGTCCCAGGCCACGAATTTCAGGTTGCCGCCCCGCTTGCGGGCTTTGCGTTTGTCGTGGGCGTCGAGCAGGAAGTGTTGCAGCGCTGCGAGCATCAGGGAGCGAAACCGCCCACGATTGCGGTCAGCTCGCTCGAGCAGTTTACCTTTGAGCACCATCACAAAAAAATCCTGGGTTAGATCCTGGGCATCGGGAACGGGATAGCCTTTGCGGCAGACGAAAGCGAAAACGGGCCGCCAATAGATCCGGCAGATCTGGGCGAGAGCCTCGCCCGCTTTGCCGTCGTCCGATCGCGCATCGACCGAAGCGAGAATCAGACTCCAGTGGGTCGTATGAAAACGGCCGCTCTCCAATCGAGTGCCGGGAGTCATGCCCGTCCATGATGCTGAGCCCTCATCGAAAAGACAAGCTCGAATACGACACTACCAGCTCCCCAAAGCCGAATCGCATTTGTCTGTTTTGTCATGTTTGCCCGCGGGCGCCAGCCGGCCTGGGGAGGCACACCGGCTGGTGCAACTAGAGGAAGCCGAAATCGCGAACGTGATGCCGATAGCGGAGTGCGATGAGGTGGATCAAAACCATCCCATCACGAAGTTTTCGTCTCAAGATTCTCATCTTCGCCAGCCTTCTACGGAAAGCGCCGAACGAAGTTTCCAAATAAACTGAAATTTTTCTGCGACCTCGAAACCGGCTCCTCCGATCGGCGCAGGCGGCTTGCCTCGTCGCCGGGTGGAGCGATTCTCTCGCCGATGACCGTGTTTGTCGGGTGCGGATTTGCGGCCAAATATCGCGAGGGTGGCGGAGTTTTTTCGGTCCCCCTCCAATGGATGCTCGGGCTACGACGGCTCGGACAGGACGCGATCTGGCTCGAGCTCCTGCCCGCGACTAACGACCGGGCGGCCGATGTCGCCTGCGTCGTAAATTTCCAAAGGCAACTGCGCGCGCACGGGCTGGCGGGCCGCTATTGCCTGCTCTACCAGGATCCGGCTTCGGACGAGCACGATCTGGCGGCGATGGGTTGCTCTGGAATCTCGCGGCGCGAACTGCAGGCGCGTCTCGCCGGGCCTAACGTTCTTCTCAACCTGTCCTATTCCATTCATCCGCCTCTCCTGCTCCAGTTCGAAAGGCGGATTTTTTGCGATCTCGACCCAAGCGAAATCTTTTATTGGATGACGAAGCTCGAGATGGGCCAAAGCTCACATCACGAGTTCTGGACCATCGGGCTCAACGTTCAGGCCGCGGATTGTCAGCTCCCGAAATCCGCGCTCGCCTGGCGGACATTTTATCCGCTCGTCGACACGCCGTTCATCAAACCGCGTCCTCGTCCGCGTCGCACGAAGTTCACGACGATTGGGCAATGGTACTGGGGCGGCAGCGTCGAAGTGGACGGCGAGTTCCCCGATCTTTCAAAAAAGGAGAAGTTCGCGCCCTATCTCGACCTGCCCTCGCGCCTGCCGGAGGCGACCTGGGAACTGGCGATGAACATTAAACCCGACGATCCCGAGAACGCGCGCCTAACGAGCCTCCGCTGGCGCCTGGCCAACCCGCACGAGGTCGCGCGGACTCCCGCCAAATATCGGCGTTACCTCGCCTCCGCCACGGCGGAGTTCACCGCGATCAAAGGAGTCGATGTGAGCTGGCGGACGGGCTGGATAAGCGATCGCGCGGCTGCGTTTCTCGCCACTGGACGGCCCGTCATTACGGAAGACACCGGCGCGGGAGGCTATCTGCCGAGAGAGAGCGGCATGTTCTTCGTGCGCGACGCGGCCGAGGCCGCGGCCTGCGCGCGGCAGATCACGAGAGATTGGGAGACACTCTCGCGCCAGGCCCGAGCCTGTGCGGTCGAGGTTTTCGATTCAACGAAAAACCTGCGCAAAATCCTCGGGTTTTAGCGGGAAAAAGAGCCCTGCGGCGTCGGTCAAAAAAACCGCTTGGATTCCCCGTTGCAAAAGCAAAACGGGATGCTACTCGTGTTGCCGTCATGGCCGAGCTAATCAAAGGGGACGAGCTAAAGAATCGCCTGAAGAAGATCCCGGAATGGGAGCTCGAGAAGAAACACATCGAGCGCACCTTCGAGTTCGACGAGTTCTCGGAGGCGATCGATTTCGTGAACAGCGTCGCCGAAGTGGCCGAGGACGAAGAGCATCATCCCGACATCGACATTCGCTACAACAAGGTGCGGCTGGTTCTTTCCACCCACAGCAAAGGCGGTCTGACGGATCTCGATTTCGGCCTCGCGGAGCGGATCGATACCCTCTCGGAATAGCCCTCATGGCGCCCCCTGACGACGCTGCCGCCGGCCCATCGCGGGCGCGGCTGATCGTCGCCGCGGTCATTGTCGTCCTTGTCGTGATCGCCGTCTGGTGGGTCATCGATTACCGCCAGAAACCGCCGCCGCCGCCAAACAAGATCGGCCAACAGGTGCCGTGAGGTGGATGCTTCGCCCGGGCGGAGCGCGGCTATCGACAGCCGCTAGGGAGCACCCGGTGCGGATCAGTATTGGCTAGTTGCTTGCCGGAATGACGACCGAGGCGGGTGATGCTTCCGGCTTCGCCGGCGCCGTCGCGTCCTTCAACACAAGCTGGCCGTCGGATTCTCTTCGATAATCGGCCACCATCATCGGGCGCGTCTTGTTATCGACCAGTTCTTTGTAACTCAGAATCCCGGTCGCAATCGAATCCGCCAGCTTCGCCCGCCAGGTGCTCTTCGCGATCAGCCGGCTCTCGCCGCGCTCCGTCAGAAAGCCGCCCTCGACGAGAATGGCCGGGATTTTCGTCAGGCGCAGGACGGCAAAGCGAGCGCGCTTGATCCCGCGATCATACTCGGAGAAATGGCCGACAACGGAGTGATGCACACACATCGAAAGCGCGAGGCTCGGCGCATCGACCGGGCTGCCTGCCTGCATGTTCATAAACCGAAGCGCAAGCGCGTCGTCAGCAGTGGACGGCGCGCCGCGCGGTGTAAGTGAGAAAACTTCGAAGCCCTGGGCGGCCCGGTTGGAGTCGGCAGCGTTGAAATGAATGCTGACGAAGACCGCGTCCTTGGACGCATTGGCGATTCGCGCCCGCAATTCCAGCGGGACGAAAACGTCGCGATCGCGCGTCATTTTCACCTTCAGGCCCTTGGCTTCAAGGAGCGGCTTAATCTGCCTGGCCACGTCGAGCGCAAAATCCTTCTCATAGCCATAGGGACTGATTGCGCCCCGATCGTAGCCGCCGTGACCCGGATCGAGCACGACGGTTTTGAATTGCCCGAGATTCGAGATCATTTGCGGACGGAATTCCGGCTCGAGCGTTTTCGCCAGGTCGACGCGCGAGATGAGGTATTGGTCGTCCTTTTCCATGACAGGGAAGCAGAGCCAGGTGCGCACCCCATTGATCATGACCTCGCGGCTGTCGAGCTGGACCGCGAGGGAAATGGTGCCGTTATCGAGCCGGATGCGCTTTTCGCTTGGGGCTACCCCGGTCGGAAGGCCATAGAACTTCGCGATGTTATCGAGGGTGAGATATTCGCGCCCGCGGATCTTGACGATCTCCCAGTTGGAATCCGCAAAGGCGCCACCCGCCAGGGCAAGAAAGAGAAGGCCGAGAATGAGTCTGCCCCGCGTGAACATCCGGCGGATTATGGAACACATAACGTCTGCCAGCAACGAAAAACCCGGCTCCTCGTAGAAACTGAGAGGAAGACAGAGCCATCGAGACTGGTTGCTGCGTAGAAAGGGTGTATGCCAGCAAAATCGAAGAAACAGCAGATGGCAGCCGGCGCGGCTCTGGCCGCGAAACGCGGTGAGAAGAAAAAATCGTCGCTCAAGGGCGCGTCCAAGAGCATGGCGGATTCGATGAGCAAGAAAGAACTCAAGAAAATGGCCGGGACGAAGCGCAAAAATCTGCCGAAGAAAAAAGGCGGCAGCAAATCTAAGAAGAGCTAGCGAACAAATTCGCCTTCAAAAGCGGGGCGCTTTCCACCATGTCGCTCGGCGGCCAGGGAAAAGGCCCGGGCGGCGTCCGGAGTGGGCCAGTTCCTGCGCTCGAGACAGGGGTATGGCGGTCGTGCTCATCTTTCTTTCGCCGTTCGGCTTTCGTCCGTCCGCTCCTGCATGACGTGCGCCGCCCAGTCGAGCGCGGAGACGTCAGTCTCGCGCCGGTCGAGAAAGGGCGCGCCACCCCGCAGTTGCGCGAGGATTTCTCTCTGCCGGGCGATCTCTTTCGCGAGCGGCTCGTAAACCTGGCGACCGGCCTCGTCGCCCGCGTAATCGATCAAGCCGTTATGGCAATGGCGATCATCATCCCAGCCAGGGTGATTGAGGACGGGATAGAGGCAGACTCCTTCGACCGGAACACCTTCGGCGATGGCGGCGAAGACTTCGTTGCAAATGTAGCGCAGCCAGGCCGGGCGCGTTTCGTCCTCGATACCCGTCTCGGCGATAAAGAGCGGCTTGCCATAGCGGGCAAAGTTTTCCGCGAGCAACTCGCGGATGTGACGGTAACGCGAATCCGACGGAACGATCGAGCCGCCGCCATGGGTCCACTGATTGTGGATGTAATAGTTCAGCCCAATCAGGTCGATGAAATCTTCCTGCCCGCCCAGCTCCGGCGCCTGGCGACCGAGAATCATGTCGCACGCTTCGTATTGGCTGAGGTGATGAAGGCGCGCCTCGGCCGCCAATTCCGGGCGCTCCGGTTGGACATTGATCAGCGGATCGATGTGGCAGAGCCGGATGCGCGGATTCACTTCGCGCAGGGCACCGATCGCCGCCACGCTCGCCCGCACCAGCTGCCGCTTCATTTCATCTCCCCGCCAATGGGCGAAGGGGTTGAAGAATCCCGCTTCGCCTCCGGCAAAGGCGAAGAAGGAGATTTCATTTACCGGACAAACGAACGGCGCCTCTGCGTCTTCGCTCAGAAGCTGTCCCGCGCGGCGGGCGAACGCGGCAAAACGCCTGACGAATTCAGCACTGAAAATGTCGAGCCCATCCGGCCATCCGTAATGCCAGAGATCCCAGATCACTTCGGTCCCGGTTTCGCGCGCGGCGCGCAGGATTAATTCTACGCTGCTGAAATCGTAGCGGCTTGGGCTCGGCTCGATCAGGTGCCAGCGAAGCCCTTCGCGGACCGTCCGGATCCCGCGCTCTCGGAGGAGCCGGTAGTCACTGGCCACAAAGCGATCGTGGAAGCTCGCGGCCACGAGATCGAGCCGACGACCATTTCTCAGGCAGTGCGTCGAACATTCGAACCCGCCGAGAAAAAAGCTCGCGAAGACGTTGGAGCCGGACGCTTGCATCAGAATGCACTTCGTTAGGCCGGACGCCCCCGGCAGACTAGACGGAGGCGACTGCGGCCCGCCGATCAAGTGTCGGGTCGGGTGGAAGATTTTTCTCCGCTGCGATCTTTCGCGCGACGGTGAGCGCCTGCCCCACCACCTGATCCATGTTGTAATAGCGATAGGTCCCGAGCCGCCCGACGAAGCGCACTCCGCGAGAGCTTTCCGTCAGCGCGCGATACTTCGCGTAGATCGCGGCATTTTCCGGCCGCGGCACTGGATAGTACGGATCGCCTTCGCCGCGCGGATATTCGTAAACGATGCTCGTCTGCGCGTGCTGCTGCCCGGTCAGGTGCTTGAACTCGGTGATCCGGGTGTAGTCGTGGTCGTTAGGGTAATTGACGACCGCGACTGGCTGGAGCCATTCCTGGTCAAGCGTGCGATGTTCGAAGTGCAACGACCGATACGGCAATTTCCCGAAGCGGTACTCGAAGAATTCATCGATCGGGCCGCTGTAAATCAGCTCGCCAAATTCCACCTCATCGCGCAGCTCGCGATAATCGGCGCCCAGCGCCAGGTCGATATTCTCGTGGTCGAGCATGTTTTCGAACATCCGCGTAAAACCATCCTTCGGCATGGACTGGAATTGGTCGGTGAAATAGCGGTCGTCCCGGTTCGTCCGCACCGGGATGCGGGCCGTGACCTGCGCGTCGAGCTGTGAGGGATCGATCCCCCACTGTTTGCGCGTGTAGTTCTGGAAGAATTTTTCGTAAAGATCGCGCCCCACCCGGCCCAGCACCACGTCCTCCGAGGTCCGCGGGGTTGCGATCTTTTCCGCGCGCGCGGCGAGGAAATCCTCGACCTGCCCCTCGTTCAAACTCAGGCCGTAAAGCCGATTGATGGTGTCGAGGTTGATCGGAATCGGGAGCAATTTTCCTTCGACCGACGCGAGGACGCGATGCTCGTAATCCCGCCACGCCGTGAAGCGCGAAAGATAGCCGAAAATCTCGGGTGAGTTCGTGTGGAAAATGTGCGGCCCATATTTGTGGACAAGAATCCCAGCCGCATCACGATGATCGTAGGCGTTGCCGCCAACGTGGTTGCGTCGATCGCAGACCAGCACTTTTTTGCCGAGCCCGCAGGCCAGACGTTCTGCGAGCACACTCCCGGCAAAGCCCGCCCCAACGATGAGATAGTCGTAGTGCGAATTCATGCCGCGTGGATTTGCAGGCTGGCCTTCGTTGCAAGCGCTTCCTCAACGTGGCTCTCGAGTTGGCTCACGATCGATTCCCACGAATTGCGTTCGGCCAGGGTGAGGCCGCGCTGGATCCGATCAGCATCCGGACGCGCCGCGGCATCCTGGCATGCTTCGACAAACGCGGCATGATCATTCCCGATTGCGACCACCTCCCGATACTGCCTAACGACATCACGAACCGGCGTTGAAATGATCGGACGACCAGTCGCCATGTATTCCAGAGCCTTGGTCGGATTGATGAAGCGCGTCGCGTCGTTCATCGCGAACGGCATCAGGCAAACGGCGAACCCTTTGGCGTAAGCCGGCAGCTGCGCGTAATCGCGTCCGCCTAACCAATGCAGATTCGGGCGCTGCGGAAACTGCGCCGGATCGACCTTGGTCCATGGACCGACCATGACGACGTTGCCCGGCGTGGAGTCCGCCAGTTTAGCGAGCAAATCATAGTCGATTCGTTCGTCGACGACGCCGATGTAGCCGAAAATGGGCCCGGCCAGATCGCGCAGCTCAGTCGGCACGGAAAGGTCCGCCGCTTGTGCCTTGCCAAAATGCTCGTGATCGACCCCGCAGCCGAAACAGAAGCAGTTTGGGTTCAGTTCGCGTTTCGATTCCCAAATGCGCGGGCCGCCGGCGAAAACCACGTCGGCGAGGGCGAGCAACGCACGTTCCCGCCTGACCAGCTCGGGGGGTGCGCCGCGAAAAAGCGACAGCTCGTCCATGCAGTCGTAAACGATCGCCCGCTCGTGCAGTCGACCGGCGAACGCCGTTACCGCCATCGGATCGTAAAACCATTGGACTGGCGACTGGAATTCGCGTCCGAGCGGCTCGGCCAGAACTTGTTGCACGACCCGGCGGCGTTCTTCGTCAAGCCACTCCGTGTCATTCCAACTCGAGGCCGGCACCTTCGTCTGCAAAACCACGACGTTCGGGTAATCGGGAATCTCGCGCAGGGTCTTCTTCGTCCGGTCGATCTCGGGGTCCCCGACCGGCGCTTCGATGAAGAGAACGCGGTGACGCTGGGAGAGACGTGAGATGAATTGCTGGGGCCTTTGCCAAACCCAATCCCAACCGAGATGTGAGTGCACGATGATCGGGTAATCGTCGCGACCTGGAAAATTTTTTGATCCGTTTTTGTGTTCCATGTTTTGCGTAAATTCGCCAGCCGGCCCGTTTCTGCGCGTGTCTCCATCGGCGAAGCTGCGGATAGGACTTTCGCTTACCCCAATCGCGCTCATCGGCGCCTGGGAGACGGCGTCTAACGGGCGCCGTTGGCAATCTGCGACACCAGGACTTGCGTCCGGAATCCCGACACTTCGGCATAACGACGGGCCAACTCGGACGCCACCCTCTCCGCGCGTGCCGCCTCACACAATGTGATCGTGGCACCGCCGAAACCGCCGCCCGTCAGGCGCGCACCGAGCACGCCGGGAATCTGTTGCGCGATCGCCACCAATTGGTCGAGCTCGGGCGTGCTGTTCTCGAAATTTTTTCTCGAGCTTTCATGCGATTCATTGAGAAGCGCGCCGAATCCGGCGCCATCGCCGGCAGCGAGAAAAGCGAGAGCCCGCCAGACGCGGGCATTTTCGCCGACGATGTGCGCGGCGCGACGTCGGAGCAGATCAGGAAGCCGATCGAGTTGTTCGGGTGCGGCATCGCGCAATGCGGCAAGGCCCAGGGCGCGAGCAGCAGCCTGGGTTTCATCCCGCCTAAGATTGTAGGCGCCGCTGGCCAACTCGCGGGGTCTCCCCGATTCGGCGATGACCAATGCGAGGCCGGCCGGAAACGGCACGGCGCGCACTTCCTCGGTCCGGCAGTCGAAAAAGACGGCATGGTTAGTCTTGCCGAACAGGGACGTCACCTGATCGAGCAGCCCGGATTTCACGCCGACGAAACGGTGCTCGGCGCGCTGGCAGGCCTTCGCGATTTCGAGCGGAGGCAGCGTGCCGTCGCAGAGCTTGAGGAGGAAGAGCGCGCTCGCCAACTCGAGCGCGGCGGAGCTCGAAAGACCGCAACCGGCGGGAAGATTGCCGCTAATTTCGGCCGCGAAACCGCCTGACGAAATCCCGAGGGCGCGCAGCTCGCTCACTACCCCGAGGATGTAATTGGCCCAGCGATTGTCGGCGAGCGGACGCAATGGCTGGGCGTCGATCTCCAACTCTCCCATCGTTTCCGAGACGAGAGCGATCCGCCCGTCGTCACGTTTTCTGCCAGCGACGGTGATCCCCCGATCGATCGCCGCGCCCAGAACAACGCCTTGGTTGTAATCGGTGTGATTGCCGAGCAGCTCGACGCGCCCCGGGGCGTAAGCGGAGATCGACGACCTGCTCATCCTACTCGACGATCAGCGTCGGCCCGATCGGATAACGTCCCGCGTCGAACCCGTAGATCGCCAGGCCGCCGTTCGGCGTTTCTCCGCGCGGCGTAAGGCACCGCACCCGCAAATGATTGCCCTTCATCTGCCGGAGCACCTCAGCGAGGAGCGGGCCCTCGATTGTCGCATGGCAGAGATAACCGTAAGCGCCGCGGCCACCACGCAGATAAGTCAGCGCTCCCCTCGCATCGTGTGGATGGTTAGGCAAAATGGTGCGGTAAACCGGGACACCGTTGAGCAGGATTCGGAACGCGCTCGGGTGTCCGAATCGATCCGTCTGCGGCGCACCCGGGCGGAAAGCGGACGATTCATAGAGAAGAGTGATCCTTTCCGCGCCCTGCAAAACATCTGGCCCCGCCGGGAATTTCCACTCGAACCAGCCGCGCCCGCTGCCGGAAGCGCAACCGCTGCGGGCCGCTTCTTGGCGGCTCGAGACAGCCCCATTCCAATCCGATCTGCTCCAGCTTTCCACCCCGAGACGAAAGACGGTGCGTCGATTCATCTGCTGCCAGCCCGGCGCGCCGCCATCGACGAAAAACTGGACGTAGTTGGCGGCGACGAGCGTTCCGTCGGGTACCAGGGCGCGAACCCAGAGGGTGCAAAGCATCGTCTGGTCGGGCATCCGCAGGCGAAGCGTTTTCGCGGGCGCGAGGCGAAGATGCGGGAACTCAATTGGCTCCGCCCCGGCCGCGATCCCATCGTGCAGCCAGCCCAACGAATCGATCCCGCCGAAGCGCCATTGCAGGATGACGTCACGGCGGCGGATCCTGGAAAAATGGGACGAGCAAACGTTCAGCTCGATCTCTTCCCCCGGCGCGCAGCGGCGAATCGGCGGGGCGTCGATCGTCAGGACGTCGCTGTGGTTCACGATCGTGGGGTCGTAACCGAAATCCTTCGGTGTCCGATCGTAGTTCAGGAACCCATTCCGCTCCCACTCGACGTCATGCAGCTCGGTGTAAATATAGGCGGAGAGCTGCGGGTGGCGGCGCAGTTCGTTAGTCAAAAACTTGAACGACCAGCTCGTGTCGACGTCCCCGTCGAGCGCGCCGATGCCGCCGTACTCGCTGCAAATCAAAGGCTGGGAACCCTGTTGAAATCCCGGGATGTAATTGAAGCTCGAGCCCGAATACGTCTGGGCCACGACCTCGTCGATCGCATCGCGCGCTTGCTCGTAATCCTTGAGGTAAAAGTGCCAGGAGTTCACATCGGTCGCACCGTGCCCGTAGTACTGCACATGCCCCCACGCCACCACGCTCATGTCTTCAACCAGCCGCGTCGGATCGAGTTCCTTCGCGGCGTTCCACATCTGCTGGATCCATTCGTAAGCGCCTTCGTTGCTCAGCTTCTGTCCGCTTTCCGTCCGCGGCACTGGCTGGTTGCTCACCCGCAGATGGGGATTAATCACCTGGGCGAATTCGCTCTGCCCGCCAAAGCCCCAGGTTTCGTTAAACAGACACCAGGCCACGATCGAGGGATGATTGAAGTCGCGCGCGATCGCCGCTCGCATCGTCTCTTCATAACGCCGCCGGCCGGTCGGGGTGTCGCCGCCCTCCCCGAAATTCGGCATGTCGCACATCAGGAGCATGCCGATGGTGTCCGCATAATAGAGCAGGAGCGGATCGTCGACCTTGATGTGGAC
>DATBDG010000143.1:0-12889 GCA_036270055.1 Chthoniobacterales bacterium | reverse complement strand
CAACCGGGCTGGTCCTGCTTTTGATTTTCTACCCTTTTTGCCGGCCGGTTTGCTATGCCCTGCCGTCGCCGCATCGGCAGGCTCTTTTGCCGCTTTGTCCCGACTGGCCCTTAGGCCTGCGGAGCTGGGGGATCATCCTGCTCTCACTCCTGCTCGGCGCCTGGACCCACAACTTCTGGGACGCTTTTACCCACGAACACGGCTGGTTTGTCGATCGCATCCCGTGGCTCCAACAGCCGGTCATCCAAATCCGTTCCACCACCGTCCAGATGTTTCTCGTCCTCCAGGAACTGAGCACCGTCGTCGGCTTCGCCATCCTGGTGGTTGCCTATTGGCGCTGGGTGCGCGTCGTCCCGCCGGCGATGGTGGAGGAGTCCGGTTCCGACGACTGGCGCTATCTTTTTTGGGGCTGCGTTCTGGTTGTTTCCTTCGGTGTGGCCACGCCCGCCGCGGTTCACTTCGCGACCGCGGCCGCACTCCGCGATGTTCCGTTCGTGCGCTCGATCATGTTTCGCACCGCGACCTATTCTTCAGCAATCGCGCTCCCCTTGACTCTGCTCGGAACGAGCATCCTGTATGCGCGGCGTAAACGGCAGACGGCGGGGTGAAACATTATGAAAGCAAAATACGACGTCGTCATTCTCGGGGCCGGCCATAACGGCCTGGTCGCGGCCGCCTATTTGGCGTCGACCGGACTGAGCGTTCTGATGCTGGAGAAGAACGACTACATCGGTGGCGCAACGACTTCGCAAAAGATCTTTCCCGAATACGACGCGTCGCTCTCCCGCTACTCTTATCTCGTTAGTCTTTTCCCGGAAAAGATCATTCGTGACCTGGGCCTCGACCTCGAGTTGCGGCGACGTGAGATCGCTTCCTACACGCCTTACCTCAGGAACGGTAGAAACGGTGGCCTCCTTCTCAGCAATATCTCGGAAGAGGTCAGTCGCCGCTCGGTCGTCGCGCTCACCGGCAGCGAGGCGGAGTTTGAAGGCATGAAGCGCTTTTACGCGATGGCGCGCATTTTCGCCGAAAAGGTCTGGGATACGATGCTTGAGCCACTCGCAGCCAAAGATGAATTCCGCCGCCGTTTCCAGACTAACGACGCCGGAAAGGAGGCCTGGCGCAGCCTGGTGGAGGAACCGCTCGGTTGCGCAATCGAGCGTTACCTGCACGACGACCTGATCCGCGGGCTGGTCCTAACCGACGGAAAAATTGGTGTCTTCACGCATCCCCACGATGAATCATTGCTCCAGAACCGTTGCTTCCTTTACCACCTGATCGGCAACAGGACCGGGGAATGGAAAGTGCCGGTCGGCGGGATGGGTCATGTCGCCCGATCCCTGGAAGATGCCGCGCGCAAACATGGCGTCGAAATGCTGACGCGAGTTGAATTGCGTCATCTCCATCTCTCGCCCAAACGGCGGACGATTGAGTTCGAACACGAGGGTCAATCGCAGGCGGTCGAAGCGCGATTTCTCCTCGTGAACTTCGGCTCGAACGTGCTGGCCCAACTCCTTGGCCAAAGCTACCAGCCCGCGGCGACCGACGAAGGCTCCGTCTTCAAAATCAACATGCTGCTGCATCGCTTGCCGAAACTAAAGGACGGGAGTCACGCCGCGGCCGAAGCTTTCCGCGGCACGTTTCACATCGATGAAGGCTACGAGCAGATGCTGGCCAGTTACGAGCAGGCTAACGAGGGTCAGCTACCGGAAAAACCGCCGAGTGAAATCTACTGCCACACCCTGACTGACGACAGCATTCTCTCTCCCGAATTGCGCGAGAAAGGGTTCCAGACCCTGACTCTGTTTGGGATCGACACCCCATGGCCGCTTTTCGCGAAAGACAACCCAGCCCAGCGGGAGGAAGCGCAGAGGAGATTCATTGCCGGGATCGATGCGTGGCTGGCGGAACCGTTGGCGGATTGCCTGGCGGTGGCGCGTGATGGCAGCCTTTGCATTGAAGGAAAAAGTCCGGTCGATATCGAGGAGGCGCTCGGTCTTTATCACGGCAATATTTTTCAAAACACGCTCACCTTTCCTTTTGCGGAGGAGGATGAGCAGGCGGGCAAATGGGGAGTCGAAACCGAATATGACGACGTCTATCTTTGCGGCTCCAGTGCCCAGCGCGGCGGCGCGGTCAGCGGCATACCTGGACATAACGCCGCCATGAAAGTGCTGGAACAGGTTAGAGGCTAGCGCGTCCAGGACGCTAATCGTTAGGCGAATTGATTTCAAAGAAGCAGGCGGTGAGGGGTGCGAGCGGTGGCAGAGCGAGACCGTCCGGGCCGGCGAGGGAAGAGCGACTAACGGATAAATTGATATCCCCCGCCAGCTTTTCGGAAAACCGCAGTTTCTTCTCGTTAGGCTCAAAACGGAGGAATTCGATCGCCTCGTTAGGGAAATAAATCCGGGTAGAAAATAAGGCTTGGCGCGGATGGAGATTGACCGCGACGAGGAAACGCTGGCCGGAGATGGGATCGAAACGGAGAAAGGCATAAAGCCAGTGCCCGCCAGCGGGTTCACTTCCGATCTGACCGAAGTTGGGGTTCTGGTTATTGGCCGGGTTCAGCCCGAAGAAACCGCCCGCGCAAAAAGCCGGCTCGTTCGTGAGCGCGAGGAGGCGCCGATAGTTTTCGCGCAGACTTTTTTGTTCGAGGGAAAGTTTCGCGCCGTCGTATTGGTGATCGTTCGTCCACTTCACCAACTCCGGCATCGACCAGTAATCAAAGATCGACGTCCGCGCGTCATCGCCCCCGAAGCCTTCCGCCTCCGCCGCCGGCTCGCCCACTTCCTGACCGCTGTAGAGCATGACCGCGCCGCGGCCCAGGCCGAAAAGAATGGCCGTCACCGCGCGCCCGACATTCATTCCAATGTCGCCCCAGTTTCCTTTCCCGGCCAGGCGCACCTCGTCGTGGTTCTCGGCATAACGAACGGAGTTTTCGAAGATGAAATCGTCAGTCCGCGCCTGGTCGAGATCGTTCGCCCAACCGCCGCCGTCATAGATACGTTTCAACGCCTTGTAACTCGGATCGTCATAGACCGCGTCGAAACCGGCGTCGACGAGGTCGAACATGACGTTCGATTTGCCGCCGTGCAGTCGCGAGATGATAGGATCGCTCCCCGGGACTTTGGCCGGATCGCCATCATAAGCTTCGCCCATGAAGAAGACGTCGGGCGCCCGGGCGCGGGCCCGGGCAATGAGCCATTTCCAAAACTCCGGCGGCTCCATGTGCGACATGTCGCAGCGGAATCCATCGACCCCCATCGCCTGCCAATAGGCAATGACGGCGTCCATTTTCATCCAGGTATCGGGCACCGGCGCGTCCGGCTGCCAGGCGCTCGGATAAGCTCGCCGTTGCTTCGCCGGGTCGCTGAAATCGAAGCCGTAGTTCAGCTTCACCGTCTCATACCAGTCGGTGAGGCTCGGTTTCCAACTGACGACGTTGTTCCCGGTCACCTTGCCGTGCTCCAGTTCGCCGTCGAAACGGCCGTCGCATTTCATCCCCCCGAGCCTGCAGGTCGGGCTGAGGGGGACGCCATTTTCCCAGGTCGGCATCTTGAGCGGTGGCCCGTCCGCGCCCGGCTGGAGATAAAAGAAATTGTTCCGCGGGTCGAAGAAGCGCGAGCGGTCGTCTGTCGTGCCGAAGTTGATCTCGGGCTTGATTTCGGAGTGATAACAACGCGAGACGTGATTGGGGACGAAGTCGATCAAGGCCTTGAGCTGATGCGCGTGAAGGCGGGCGAGGAGGGCCTCGAATTCCGTCAGGCGCTGTTTCGGGTCGAGCGCGTAATCCGGGCAAACATCGAAGTAATCCTTGATCGCATAAGGGCTGCCCGCGATGCCCTTGAGCAGATCGGGATCGTCGACCGGTTGTCCGATGTCGGAGTGATCGGTCCCGGTCGCCTGCTGCAACACGCCGGTCAGCCAGACGTGGGAAAACCCGAGGGTTTTGAGCGAGTCGAGCGCGGCGTCGTTGATGTCGTTGAATTTCCCGACGCCGTTCACCGCCAGGGTGGCGTTAGGCTGGCGGCTTTCATTGATGTTGCCGAACAACCGGACGAAAAGCTGGTAAATGCGCGGGCGCCCCGCCTCCTGGCTGTGCCGGCGGCGAAGCCGAACTGACGGCGCTTTCCTGGTCTCGAAGTCGACCTCGCAATAATGCGGAAAGTATTTGTCCCCTTCGCCGGGAGCGACCACCGGATCATGCGAGGCAGAAAGCCGACCCCAAGTCTTGCCGTCGCGAAAATCCTTCACGTAGGCCGCGACAGGAACCTTCCCGGGCAAATCGGCAAGCGGCAGGCGAAGAACGGATTGAGCCCGGTCCCATTCCGCGTCGTTAGGCGCTTCGGCCCGGTCGCTCCATTTCCAATTTTCCCAGCGGCGCGCAAACACTCTTCCGCTCTCCGCCCCGAGCTGCACGAAGTAAAATCGGTCGGCCTGGAAGGGTAAAAAGACCGTCGAGCCTTCGAAGTTCTCCGCAAACGGGATGATGGCGGAGCCAGGCTCCCGGCCCGTCCGGAGCGCGACGAACAAAGTTTTGCCGGGAGCAACATCGGCCGCCGGAAAGGCGATCGACCAGCGTCCCTCAGCCAGAGAAAAATTCACCACCGCAGGTTGGCCCGCGAGGAGGGGCGGCGTCAGGCAGAAAACGCGGCGAGGCGAAAAAAGAGCGAGAGTCGGCAGAGCGCGGCGCTGGACCTCGCAAACATCTTGCGGCGTTCGCCAGGGCCAGGACCTCCCGCGCAACCAAATCACTCGTGCGCCAGGACTTTTCCTCCACTCGAGTTCCCTCGCCGTCTCCGCGGCTCGGGATGACAAACGCCCGGGAGTCTCGACCGCGCTCGTCGGCTCGCTCGTTAGGCCAGCGACTCGAGCCGGGTGAGCAAATCCTTCTTGCTCGTCATGCCGGTGACCTGGTCGCGTAACTGGCCGTTCTTGAAGAGGAGCAGGGTCGGAATCGCCCGAATATTGTAACGCGCCGAGAGACTCTGGTTGTGGTCGACATTCACTTTCCCGACCTTGACCGATCCGGCTTTTTCCTTCGCGATCTCATCCAGAATCGGCGCGATCATTTTGCACGGGCCACACCACTCAGCCCAGAAATCGACCAGCACGGGCTGCGTGCTCTTGACGACTTCATTGTCAAAATTTCCTTCATCGATCGTTACCGCCGCAGAATTTTCCATGATTTTTTTTAAGAGAAATAAGTCCAGAGTTGAATGAGCAAGGTCACGGTCGAGACGCCGAGCAAAGCCCAGCAGAACGGCATCGGGACCGATTCAAGTAACCCCGGGGCCGGTTGATTGGCAACTGCGGTTGGAGGCGGCGCGCTCGGCGGCTGAATCGGGGTCAGCCTGACCGTCGCTTTGATGGGAGAATGCAGCGTCGCCCCGATGCGCGCTGTTTCCTTGCGCAGGTCGATCAGCGGGCCGCGATTGCCGCCCGCTGGGTTGGATGGCGGAGCGGTCGATTTCAATGGCACGGCGGCCGGCGGCGGGGGCAATCCCGGCCTGGCCAGAGCCGGCGCGGTCGGAAGCGCCACCGCGGGTTGCGGAGGGGGCGGCGGTGGCGGCGGGTTTGCGGATGAAGGGCCCGATGGACGAACCGGCGCGGGCGGCCGAGCCATCGGAGGAGCAGGCGGACGTTTGCCCGCTGCTCCTCCGCCGCTGGGTGGCAAAGGCTTGGGCGCGATCGGCGGAGCCGGCCGGACCGGAGGGGAAGAGGTCGGGTTAATCCGGAGGGATTCTCTCTGGGGTTCGTTCAGATCGGCCATAACAAGGATTAACTCACGCTCCCGTCCCCGGGAACAAACGCCAACCTGTCTCAAACCACGTTCAGACTGTCAATCCTCAATCCGTCCCAGCGAGCAAATCGTAACCGCGCGTCCCGCGAATTTCGCGCCTAACGAATTGACCAACCGGTGCCGGTTCGGCCAGGATCACCCGGGTGTCCACCTCGGGCGCGTCCGCTTCCGTCCGCGCGATGAGCGGCTGGTCGACGAGCAACTTTAACTGGCAACCAACTTTTTCGGCCGCGATCTCGCGTGCGATCTTCTGTTGCAGGGTCATGGCCCGGCGATAGCGGGCGTTTTTTTGCGCCGCCGAAATCTGGCCCGGCATCCTGGCCGCGCGCGATCCTTCCTCCTGCGAATACTTGAAAATGCCGAGGCGCTCAAACCGCACCCGCTCGATGAACTCGAGCAGCGCCTCGAATTCCGCCTCCGTCTCGCCGGGGAACCCAACGATGAAGGTGGTGCGCAACGCGATCCCGGGGATGGCGGAACGCAGCCGGACGATCAGATCCTCGATATGAGCGCGGGTCGTTTCGCGTCGCATCCGCCCGAGCATCGCTTCGTCGATATGCTGGAGCGGCATGTCGATGTAACGGGCAACTTTGGAGCTTTGCGCGATCGTCGCGATCAGCTCGTCGCTCCAGTGCGCCGGATGGGTGTAAAGCAGGCGCACCCAAAAATCGCCCTCGATCTTCTCCATCTCGCGCAAGAGAGCAACCAACGTCGGACCCCGGGTCGAATCGACCGGCTGGCGCGGGCCCCCTTTCGCCGTCCACAAATCCATTCCGTAATAGGTCGTGTCCTGGCTGATGAGATTGATTTCCCTTCCTCCCTCCGCCACGAGGCAGCGCATCTCGGCGAGGACGGAAGCCGGCGGCCGGCTACGATGGCGGCCCCGCATCTGCGGGATGACGCAGAAGCTGCAGGGATGGTTGCAGCCCTCCGCGATTTTGAGGTATACGCTGTGCGCTGGAGTGAGACGAAAGCGCGGCGTATCCCAATCGGGGATATAGGTGGGGCGCGGAGTGACGAAGTTGTCGGCGCGAGCCGGTCCGACGGCGACAACCTGCTCCACGATGGCACCCAGCTCGCGCACCTGGTCGAGTCCGATGAAGGCGTCCACTTCCGGCATCTGCTCGCGCAGCTCCTTCGCGAAACGCTGCGACATGCAACCGCTCACGATCAGTTTTTGATCGGGCCGGCTCGTTAGGCCGCGTTGCTCATGCGCTTCCAGGATGGCCGCGATCGATTCCTCTTTTGCGGCATCGATAAAAGCACAGGTGTTCACGACCAGGACGTCGGCCTCCTCCGCTCGCGCCGTGATCTGCATCCCGCGCTCCCGCACGCTCCCGAGCATGATCTCGGCGTCGACCAGGTTCTTGGCGCAGCCGAGGCTGATCATGCCGACCTTCGTCGGGCGCCCACACGAAGCGTTACTCAAAGATGATATCGGCGTCGCCCTCCGGCAGAGCCGCTCCATTTTTCGTGATCTGCACCGCGTTGCGATCGAGCACTTTCAACCGCACCTGGTGGGCGCGAAAAGAAAGCGGCTGATGTGACGGATCGAGCCAGTCGTCGAAGAGCGGCTGCGAACTGCCGTCGACCATGATCCGAACATAAGTGAGCTCGCGCGGGATGACCTGAACGCGATTGGGCGGCGGCGCCGCCTCGTTAGGCCTGGGCGGCAGATCTTCCGGATGAACCGGCTGGGCGCGGCGGACTTCGGGTTCCTTCGGAGTCGGCGTCGCCACCGGGGTGGCCGCCACTTCCGGAGCGACGCTGGGCGCGGTTGTGACCTGCGCTTCGCTCGCCGGCGTGGCTTCCACCGGCAGGGCGCGCGGGGCGACAATCTTTTCCGTGGCCGAAGCCGAAGGAGTGGGGCTGGCCGTCGCCACCACGCCCGGAGCGGCGTGGCGCGGGCTGATCCGCTGAATGTCGAGGAGCAGCTTGACCAGATAAAGCCCAAGCACAAGGACCCCGACCGCGATGATGAAGGGCAGAAGAGCGGGGCGTTTCGGCGGCTGTCGCCTAACGGCCGGAAGCGGGGCCGTCCCGGGCGACTCCTGAAGGTAGGAGTAACCGTCCACGCTCACCTCACGCGAGGTTTCAAAAGCGTCGAGGTAGGGCGTGACATCGACCTCGAGAAATTTGCCGTAGATGAGGAGGAAGCCTTTGGCGTAGGCCAGACTGGAGAAGCTCGAGAAATCTTCCGCCTCGATCTCCTTGAGGCGGGAAGGGCGGATCTTCGTCACCCGCGCCGCCTCCTCGAGAGAGATGTTTTTCGCGAGACGAGCCCCTTGTAATTTTTTGCCGAGTGGTTCCATCGGAACGGCGGGATCAGACGGTGGCGTCGAGATCGACGAGAATCTCGCGCGGCTTGGCGCCTTCGCCGGGGCCCAATATGCCGCGCTGCTCGAGAATATCAACGATCCGGGCCGCCCGGGTATAGCCGAGACGGAGGCGTCGTTGCAGGAGCGACGTGGACGCGCGCTTCTCCTGGCGAATGATTTCGAGGCATTTCTCGACCAGCTCCTCGTCCTCGTCGGTCACGTTTTCGTCCGTGGCGGCGGCGGCCGATTCCATCCGTTCGTGCATCGCGAGATCGAAGGCGGGGGAGCTTTGGGCGGAAACAAAATCGACCAGGCGCCCGATCTCGTCGTCGGTCACCAGCACCCCCTGGGCGCGGATGAGGCGCGAAGTGCTGGGCGGAAGATAAAGCATGTCGCCCTGGCCTAACAATCGATCGGCGCCGTTCTCATCCAGGATGACGCGGCTGTCGATTTTCGATGCGACCTGGAAAGCTATCCGGCTCGGGATATTGGCCTTGATCACCCCCGTGATGACATCGGCCCGCGGGGTCTGGGTTGCGACGATGAGATGGATGCCGGCGGCGCGCGCCATCTGGGTGATGCGGGCGATCGCGCTCTCGACATCGGCCGGCGCGGTCTGCATCAAATCGGCCAGCTCGTCGATGATGACGACGATGTAGGGCAGGTGGTCGGGGATCATGATCTCGTCCTCACGCGGGACCTTGATCGCCTCGCTCGAGGCCACCGTGCTCTCGGTCCCTTCGTCGTTAGGCACGGACGGCGCGGTCCCTTCCAGGTCGAGCTCCTTCTGCGTCTTCTTCTTCGGACGAGCGTTGAAGCCGGTGATGTTGCGCACCCCGGCCTTGGCGAAAATCTTGTAGCGCTTCTCCATTTCGTCGATCACCCAGCGCAGGGCGAGCAGGACTTTCTTCGGGTCGGTCACGACCGGGATGACGAGATGGGGCAGGGTGTTGTAAACCTGCATCTCGACCACCTTGGGATCGATCATGATGAAGCGGAGCTGATCGGGAGTGAAACGGAAGAGCATGCTCGCGATGAGGGCGTTAATGCAGACGCTTTTGCCACTCCCGGTCGTGCCGGCGACGAGGAGGTGCGGCATCTGGGCGAGATCGGCGATGATTGTTTTGCCGTAAACGTCTTTCCCGAGCGCGATCGGAAGTTTCGCCGTGCTCGCGTTCCAATCCTCCGATTGCAAGAGCTCGCGCAACGTCACCATGACCTTGCGGCTGTTCGCCAGCTCGATCCCGACCGTGTCCTTGCCCGGAATGGGAGCGAGGATGTTGATCCGCTCGGCGCGGGTGGCGCGGGCCAGGTCGCGCTCCAGACTAACGATCTTGTCCACCCGCACTCCTTTGGCGGGATAAACTTCGTAGCGGGTGATGGTCGGTCCCTTCGTGATATCGCCGGGCGCAACCTGAATCCCGAACTGGCCTAACGTCTCGATGAGCGTCTGCTGAATATCTTCCAGCTCGGCCGGATCGGTCGGGACCCGGCCTTCGCTGTCGTGCTGCTCGAGCAAATCGACTCCTGGCAGCTCGTAATTTTCGCCCTCCCAATTCTGCGCCGTCGTCAGGACGGGCGCGGCGGCGGATTTCGCTCCGCTGCGTTTCAATTCCGCAAGCGACGGTTTCTTGCGCGGCGGGAGCGGTTCGTCGGGCAGAGCGGTCGTGTCGACCACCTTGGGCTCGGGGCGATTGGCAAATTCCAGAGGCATCGTCGGCTCGAGCACCGGCGCGCCTTTCTTGCGCAGCTTTTTCTCCAGCGCGCGCTGTTGTTTCGCGATCTGCTGCTGGCTGATCTCGAGCTGCTCTTTCAGGTTCGCCTTCCGCATCCGACGGCGGAGAAACCAAAGGCGGAGACCGACAAATCCTCGCCGAATCGCGAAGACGCTTTGCCTAACGAGATGAATCGGGCGCAGCCCGGTCATCAAAATGAGACTCGTGATGTAGATGCCGGCGAGGACGATGACCGAGCCTTTGCCCATCAGGACGCGGAAAACGCGCCGGCCAAAAAACGCCCCGAGCCGCCCGCCCGGACCGTCGATGTTAAAGATCCGGTGCCAGTCGTGCAAAAACCAGGGCTGCAATTGGAAGAGACAGGCGCCCGAGGCGATGAAGAGAAGGATCCAGCCGAGACGGCGGCTGACCTTGAGCTGGCCGTGAAAAAGCTTCGCGCCGCCGAAACCGAGGAGGGTGGCGGCAAGGAGATAGGAAGCGGCCCCGATAAGGAAATAGCAAACTCCGGCGACGATCGCGCCCAGCGGGCCGAGGAAGTTTTGCGCCGGGCGATTGGGCGCGGAAGTGGAATTAAGGAGGGGAAACCAGGTCGGGATGTCCTTCGGAACGTAGGAGATGAGGGCGAGGAAGAGCAGCGTCCCGGATCCAAGAAGGATCAGGGCGTAGACTTCATTCCATGCATTTTGCTGAGTGCGTTTCGCCACCGCGGCTCATAGTAGTCGCCCGGATGCGGCTTTCAATTCCTCTCTTCGCCCTGTCCGGCCCGGCGCCCGAGCAATGTGACCCGACCGCCGCAATAAAATCCGTGCGATTGTGGGCGGGATCGGAGCATAATGAAAGGATGAACCGCTCACGACTGATTCGTTATTTTCCTTTCGCCCTCGCGCTCTCACTTTCCGCCCTCATCCCAGTTCGGTCAGCCCGCGCCCAGACGGTCCCGCCGCTCGACGCCGTGCGGGTGGCGGGAGGCTTTAGCGCGCCGCTCTTTGTCGCCGCGCCGCCGCGTGACACCGCCCGCCTCTTTGTCGTCGAAAGGGGCGGATTGATTCGCATCATCGATCTCGCCACCGGAACGGTAAAACCGACACCCTTTCTCGATCTTTCCGACGTCGTGGCGCTCGCCGGGGAGGAAGGATTGCTCGGCCTCGCCTTCGATCCGAACTATGATCGGAGCGGCCGCTTCTATGTTTACTACGTCGGGCCGGGCGGCGCCTTCGGCCAGGGCGTGAGCCATGTCGCCCTCTTCCGCGTCACCTCCGATCCCGACATCGCGGACCGCGCGAGCGAACGCACCCTGCTCACCTTCGACCAGCCGCAAACTAATCACGACGGCGGCTGGATCGGTTTCAGCCCGCGGGTCGGCGACGAGGGTAACCTCTACATCGCGACCGGTGACGGCGGGAATGCGAACGACCAGGGGCCGGGCCACATCGAGCCGGGCGGCAACGCGCAGAACACGACGACCCTGCTCGGCAAGATGCTGCGGATTCACCCTAACGACCGGCCGGCCGGCAGTTATTCGATTCCGGCCGATAACCCCTTCGTCGGATCCACGACCGACCGGCAGGAAATCTGGCAATTCGGGTTGCGCAACCCTTTTCGGAACAGTTTCGATCGCGTCCTCGGCACTTTCTTCATCGGCGACGTCGGCCAGGATTCGCGCGAAGAGATCGATGCGCAGGCCGCCAGCAACCCCGGTGGCGGCGAAAACTATGGTTGGCGGGTGCGGGAAGGCTTCATCCAAAATCCCGCTTTCCCCCACGACCCGCCGCCGCCCGACGCGGTCGACCCGGCTTACGATTATCCGCACACGGTCGGGCAAACCGTCATCGGCGGCTACGTCTATCGGGGAAAGAAGATCCAGGCTCTGCGCGGCATCTACGTCTTTGCCGATTATCTCGGGCCAAGCAGCGGCAACTTCACCGGGCGAATTTTCACCCTCAATTTCGACGGCACGACCGCCTCCAATTTTCAGGACATCACGGACGATCTCTTTCCGACCCGGGTGGGGAATTTTTCCCTGCTCAATCCGACGTCGTTAGGCGAGGATGCCCGGGGCGAGCTTTACATCGCCGATATTTCGAGCGGGAATATTTTCCAGATCGTGCGCGGCCGCTAGTTAATCCTCAACAAGAGGACTGCCCAGGGTTCACCCTTGAGGGCGAGTTTATCTGGAGGTCATCCATGCCTGCTTCTCCCTCGAAAACTGCCCGCCTCCTGATCGCAATCGGGGCTTTCCTGGTCTGCGCCATCCGACCCATCCACGCCCAAACGCTGCCTCCGCTCGACGCCGACCTCGTCGCTGGCGGATTCAATCTGCCGCTCTTCATCACTGCGCCGCCGGGCGACACGGGCCGGCTCTTTATCGTGGAACGGAACGGCCTCATCCGGATCATCAACCTCAAGACGCGAACCGTGAAACCCACGCCATTCCTCGATCTTTCGCGTTCCGTCATCCTGGGCGGCGAAGCCGGTCTCCTCGGCTTGGCGTTCGACCCGAACTACGCCCGCAACGGCCGCTTCTACGTTAACTATGTTGGCCTTGGCGGCGCCTGGGATCATGGCATCACCCATGTCGCGCTCTTCCGGGTCTCGTCGGACCCGGATGTGGCTGATGCAGCGAGCGAACGGACCGTGCTCGCCTTTGATCAGCCGCAGAATAATCACAACGGCGGCTGGATCGGCTTCAGCCCGCGGTCGGGCGACGAAGGCAATCTCTACATTGCGAGTGGCGACGGGGGTGGAACGGGCAACGACGTCGGCCCGGGCCACATCGAGCCGGGCGGCAATGCGCAAAACACCACCACCCTCGTCGGCAAAATGCTCCGGATCCATATCAACGACCGGCCGCTCGGCACTTACTCGATCCCGGCCGATAATCCTTTTGCCGGTTCGACCGTCGACAAGCCGGAGATCTGGCAATACGGCCTGCGCAATCCGTTTCGCGACAGCTTCGATCGTCTTCTCGGGACCCTCTTCATCGCCGACGTCGGCCAGGATTCACGCGAAGAGATCGACGCTCAATCGGCCTC
>DATBDG010000142.1:0-5778 GCA_036270055.1 Chthoniobacterales bacterium | reverse complement strand
CCGCGACGCAAGATGCGTCGCTCGGCGGGCAGGATGCCCACCCTACCCGAGAACGGCGCCATGAGGGCCATGACCGTCGCGCCCTTTGTGCACGACATTTCCCAAAAGCTAGACTGCGCGCCCCGGGACGGCGATGATCGTGGAGCGCGCGCCGCCACTTCTCGAACCATGAGCCATTCGCATCAGCATCAGATTGATTTCGGGCGCGCCTTCGCCATCGGCATCCTCCTCAACACCGCTTTCATCGCCGTCGAAGCTGCCTTCGGTCTGCTCAGCGATTCGCTCACTCTCCTGGCCGACGCCGGTCACAATTTGAGCGACGTCATGGGCCTTCTCCTCGCCTGGGGCGCGATCAATCTCGAACGCCGCAGCCCGACCAAACGCTTCACTTATGGCCTGCGCCGCACCTCCGTTCTGGCCGCGCTCGCCAACGCCATTCTCCTCCTCGTCAGCATCGGCGCGATTGCCTGGGAAGCGCTGCGCCGCCTGCGCGCGCCGGCGGCGGTCGGCGGCCTAACGATGATCTGGGTCGCAACCGTTGGGGTGATCGTGAACGGCATCACGGCCTGGATGTTTGCCGGCGGAAGGAAACGCGACCTCAATATCCGGGGCGCTTTCCTTCACATGGCGGCCGACGCCGCCGTCTCCGGCGGGGTCGTGGTGGCAGGCTTCGTCATTTTGAAAACCGGATGGTCGCTCCTCGATCCGATCAGCAGTCTGGTCATCGTCGCGATCATTCTGGTCGGGACCTGGGGATTGTTGCGCGACTCGCTCAACCTCGTGCTCGACGCCGTCCCGCGTGGGATCGATCCCGCGGCGGTGGAGGGTTTTCTCGAGCAACTCCCGGGCGTGGCCGCAGTCCATCATCTGCACGTCTGGGGCCTGAGCACGACCGAAACCGCCTGCACGGCGCATGTCGTCAAACGCGAGCCGCAGCTCGACGATCAGCTTCTGAAAATCATCGCGCACGAGCTGGAGGAACGCTTCGGGATCGCACACACCACCATCCAGTTTGAGCGCTGCGATGGGCCCGATTGCCCGACCGAGCACGAGACACACGCCCACTCCAACCCTCCGTGAGCGCCACCATCACCAAAGCGGTCCTGCTCGCCGCCGGCCGTGGGACGCGGATGCGCGAGCTGACGAACGAGCTGCCCAAGCCGATGATCGCGGTCCGGGGCAAGCCGATCCTCCAGCACATCATCGAGGGCCTGCGGAGCGCGGGGGTGACTGAGTTTCTCATCATTGTCGGTTACCGCGCCGAAGTCGTTAGGCAAACTTTTGGCGACGGCGCCCAACTCGGAGTCGACCTCCGCTATGCGACCCAGGTGGTGCAGGACGGAACGGGCAAAGTCGTGGAACTGGGGCGCGATTTTGTCGGGAACGACCCGTTCGTCCTGAGCTACGGCGATATCATCGTCGACCCCGACAACTATCCGCGCCTCACGACGCTCGACGATGAGACGGAAGCGATCGTGACGGTCAGGCGGAACGAAGACGTGAGCAAAGGCGGGGCCGTTTTCCTCAACGAGCGTTTCGAGCTGATCGACCTGCGGGAAAAGCCGAAACCGGGGGAGCCGACCAGTCCGTGGTACAACGCCGGGATCTACGCTTTTCGCCCGAGCATCTTCGATTTCATTGCCCGACTTGAGCGTTCACCCCGGGGCGAATTCGAGCTGACCGACGCGATCCGCGCCCTCGCCCATTCCGGCAAAAAAGTGCAGGCGCTCGAGCTGCGCGGCGCCTGGGCCGACGTGCGCGATCCGGAAATTCTCGCGCAATTGAATCGTTAGCCAAAGGTAGCACGAGCTACCCTTCCCCTCTCAGGTGATCTCTTCCGCCGCTTCCTCCTCGGGCGGTTCCTCGCCGATTTCCTCTTCGATCACCCGGCGCCGTTTCGGGGAAAGGAACGGGCGCAGAAATCCGTAGAGGAGGTAGGTGAGGAAAATCACCGCCGCCATCCAGTGATAGAATTTCACCGTCAGGGCGAGGAGGGCGATGAGAAAAAGAAAACGGGGGATGGATTGGGTGGTGCGCCAGTTGACCGCTTTAAAACTCGGATAGCGGAACCGGCTGAACATCATGAAAGAGAGGAAAAGCATCAGGACCGGGAGGGCATATTTCCAGCGGCCGATGGTGCGCTGGCCTTCATCGAGCCAAAGCATGAAGAGGGTTAGCGACGCGATCACGCCCGCCGCCGCCGGGATCGGAAAGCCAGTGAAGTTCTTGTCCGGGCTACTCGAGAGGCCGGCGGCTGCGACGCAATTGAAGCGCGCGAGACGCAGCGCCCCGCAGGCCAGGTAAACAAAAGCGATCATCCAGCCGAGATTCTGAAATTCGCCGAGGACAATCTGATAAACGAGCAGGGCGGGCGCCATCCCGAAGGAGACGATGTCGGCTAACGAATCGAACTCCCGCCCGAAGGGGCTCTCGTGCCCGCCGAGCCGGGCCAGGCGCCCGTCGAGCAGATCGAAAATGCAGGCCGCGAGGATGAACCAGATGGCGTCGTGAAAATCGGAGGCCGCCTCGAGGAAATCGGTCTTCTGCGCCCCATCGTAGATCCGGAGGACGGCGGCGAACCCGCAGAAGAGGTTGCCGGCGGTCATCAGGTTGGGGAGCAGATAAATTTTCGGGCTGCGGGTCGCGTGCATCATTCAGGAAAGCCGCGCGATCGGACTCGCGCCGCCTGCGACCCGGTCCCCCACCCGCACCAGCACGGTCGCGCTGAGCGGCAGGTAAATTTCGGTGCGCGATCCGAATCGAATCATGCCGAAACGCTCGCCCTTTTTCAGCGTATCGCCAACTTGCGACCAGCCGACGATGCGGCGTGCGATCGCGCCGGTGATCTGCCTGACGACGAGGGTGGCGCGCGGATTTTCAAAAGCCCACGTCATGGCTTCGTTCCTGAGCGAGCACTCCGGATTCCGGGCGTCGAGGCAGAGGCCGGCATGATGTTTGCGGTAAATGATGCGGCCGTCGATCGGGGCGCGGTTGGTGTGAACATCGAAAACGGAAAGAAAGATTGCCACCCGCCGCATCGTCTCCCTAACGACCTCGGTTTCCTCGAGCTCGGCGATTTCCACCACCACGCCGTCGGCTGCCGCCACCACCACTTCGGGCTCCGCCGGCGACGCGCGTTCCGGGTCGCGGAAGAAGACGAAGGTGTAACCGACGAGCAAAACGAAGAGCAGCGCCACCCAGGGCGAGAGCCAAAGGCCAAAAAGTGTGAGGAGAAGAAGCGCGGCAAAGATCCAGCGTGCTTCAAAGAGCGTTTGGAAGCGCATGCGAGGAACAGAGTGTCGGTTTCCTCAGAAGATGGGTCAAGGGTCGTGGCGCCCCTCGTCTTTCTCTTGCACGATTCACTGCAGCTTTTGAGATGACAAAGCGCGCGGGCCGATCATCATCCCGGGCATGAACCAGGCGACAACATCCGGCGCGGAAGTGCGCGTGCTCGATCATCCCCTCGCCGCCGTCTGTCTCGCGACCCTGCGCGGGAAAACGACTCCGCCTAACGAATTCCGCCCGGCCCTGCGCAAGCTCGCGCTCCTTCTCCTCGTGGAAGCAGCCCGGCGCTGGGAGATGCGGATGGAAACCATGGAAAGCCCGCTCAAGGAATTCTCGGGAGCCGTGCTCGCTCGTCCAATCGCGCTCGTGCCGATCCTGCGCGCCGGCCTCGGATTGCAGGAAGGAATGAGGCCGCTCATTCCCGGCGCGAGCATCGGTCACGTCGGTCTCTACCGCGATCCCGCCACCCTGCGACCGATCAAATATTTTTCTCGCTTGCCCGCCAATCTCGACGAAGCCGAGGTCCTGGTCCTCGATCCGATGCTCGCCACGGGTGGCAGCGCGGTCGAAGCCGTCACGGTTGTGAAAGCCGCCGGCGCGACGCGGGTGCAACTGGTCTGCGTCCTGGCCTGCCCGCCGGGTCTTGCGGAAATGCAGCGCGCCCATCCTGAGGTCGCGATCGTGACGGTCGCCATCGATCCCGAGCTGAATCGCGCCGGCTACATCGTCCCCGGGCTCGGAGACGCTGGCGACCGCTACTTCGGTACCGACTGAGCTTCTACTCATTCCGGACGTGCGGAAGCACATCCCTCCGCGGGTCAAATTTAGGTCGATCCTGACCCGTCGAGCTTCTATTATGCCGGCGTCTTGAAACGGATTGGCATTTACGGCGGGAGCTTCGATCCGATTCATCACGCGCACCTCATCCTGGCGCGCGAAGCGCTCGAGAGGCTCCCACTCGACGAAATCATTTTCGTGCTCGCGGCGCAGTCGCCGCACAAAACCGATCAGGCGCCCTCCCCGTCGGCGGTTCGTTGGGAAATGCTGGAGGTCGCGATTGCCGACGAAGCCGGATTCTCGGCCTCCCGCCTCGAGATCGATCGGGCCGCGCCCTCCTATTCGGTCGAGACGGCTGAGGCCTTCCGCGCCGCGAATCCGGAGACGGAATTTTATTTTCTCATCGGCCAGGATAACCTGCCGACGCTCTCCGACTGGTATCGCTTTGACGATCTGCGTCGGCTCGTGCAGTTCGTTGTCCTCGACCGCACCGGAGCGGAAATTGAATACCCTTATCCAGTGATCCATCGAAGAATCGACATCTCGGCAACCACGATCAGAAAACGATTTGCCAGCGGCCGATCGATTCGGTATCTCGTGCCGGAGCCGGTCGAGCAAATCATCCGCCGGGAAAAACTTTACCAGGAAACGAAGCAATCGAACCGGAAGAACTAGCGAAAACCGCCGCCCAACTTGCCTCGGATAAAAAGGCGGAAGACATCGTGGTGCTTGATCTGCACGGGATTTCAACCTTCACCGATTTTTTCGTCATCTGCTCGGGAACTTCGGAGCCGCATCTGAAGGCGATTGCGGGCGAGATCGAGACGCGGCTGCGCGAAGATCACGGGGTGCGACCCGCGGCGGTGGACGGTTTTCCGGTTAGCCAATGGATCGTGCTCGACTACCTGCAGGTGATCGTGCACGTCTTCCACACTGAGAAGCGCGATTTCTACAGCCTCGAAGATCTTTGGAGCGACGCGCCGCGTCTGACGCTCGCGTTGTAGGCATCGCCCTGTGGCCGACGCGGGTCGGCGCGCGCAGGCACAGGAAGACCGCAGACGACACCACCCCCGCGCTTCGCACAGCGAAGTGTCTACATTATTTTGGCGAGGGCGAAGCTGATGCCATCGGTTTGGCGTCCGAGTGGGAAACGCCAGCCTTCGCTTTCGGCGGAATCGTTCCGGCTGCGCCGGGCTCTCCAGCCGGCCGACTTGAGTCGTGGGTCGCCGGCTTTGGTGTCGGGGTCGGGTGGACGACTTCGAGCAGCTCCACGTCAAACAAAAGCGTCGAATTCGGCCCGATATCGGACCCGGCGCCGCGCTCGCCATAGGCGAGGTCGGCGGGGATCGCGAGCTCATATTTTGCCCCCGGCTTCATGAGCTGCAGCGCCTCAGTCCAGCCCTTGATGACCCGATTGACCGGGAAGGTGGCCGCCTGACCGCGCTTATAGGAGCTGTCAAATTCGGTGCCGTCGATTGTTGTCCCGCGATAATTTACTTTTACGGTGTCGGTTTCCTTCGCTGGGGCGCCTTTGCCTTCTTTCAAGACCTTGTATTGCAAGCCGCTCGCGGTCGTTTTCCACCCTTCCTTCTTCTTGTTTTCCTCGAGAAATTTCTTTCCCTCGGTTTGGTTCTTTTCGCCCTGTTCTTTTTTCGCGGCGGCCTGTTTCGCCATCATCTCTTTTTGGAAAGTCGCCATCGTCTCTTTGACCTGTTC
>DATBDG010000141.1:0-6347 GCA_036270055.1 Chthoniobacterales bacterium | reverse complement strand
TTTTGCGCTTTTCTTCCTCGGCCACTACTTCGCTGGGTTGGCGGGATGGGAAGCGGTCGCGCTCTTCGTGCTCGGCGTCGCTTTCGTTCTCATGGAAGTTTTTATCTTCGGCCACTCGACCATCATCCTTGGCGTGCTCGGAGTCCTCTTCATGTTTGCCTCGCTCCTCTGGGCGATGATCGATCGTTATCCGGGCCAGAATTTCTTCCCCACCGGACAGATGCTGAAAATTCCATTGCTCAACATGATTCTCACCTTTCTCGGCGCCGCCATTCTGATCGTGATCCTGGCCCGCTTCCTTCCGCAGACGAGCGTCTATCGGCGCTTCATTCTCTCCACCACCAATCCGCCCGGGCCCACGCTTGCCGGCGTGCCGCGTGCGTTTGCCCGTGAGCTCCCGCTCGCGCCCGGCATGCAAGGCCGCGCCCTCACGATCCTCCGCCCGAGCGGCAAAGCGGAGTTCGAGAACCACGTGGTCGATGTCGTGACCGAAGGAGAATTCATCGCCGCGGAAACTCCGGTCGCAATTGTCTCGACCGACGGGATGCGGGTCGTAGTCAAAGGAGTGGCGGCGATGATGAGCTACGGACCCGGTGGCTTCGCGGGCTGATCTCCACCGCCCGGGGCCAAGTGCCGTAACCCAGCCGTCCCGGCTGTTCTGTCGAACAGGCGTCTCGCCTGCCGGATGCACGCTGCGGGGCTGGAAGCCCGCGCGACGGGAGAGGCGAGACGCCTGTGTTATGGCCGCATTCTTGGCAGGGCTAAGAAAAATGGCGCGATCTTGACTGTGCAGTTCGAATGGCGGTGCTTTGCGGCCTGATGTCGCGTCGGACGCCAAACTTGGAAAACGAACCGCGCCCCTCGCTCTCGCGAATGACGCGGATGGCACTGAGTTATCTTGCCCTTTTCATCTTCATCCTTTTCGCGCTTTATCCCATCAGCCGCATCGTCGCGATTGCGCTCCGGCCGGGTGATCAACTGCTCCTCGCTCCGCACGACGGAGCCCTGGCGAATTTTCGCGCCCTGATTTTCGCGCCGCCATTTTTGCGCTGGCTCGGGAATTCCACCCTCATCGCGCTCGCCGTGACAGTGACGGGCGTGGCGCTGGCCTCGATCGCCGGCTTTGCGCTTTCGCGATTTCGATTTCTTGGGCGGAGCACGATGCTGAACGGCCTGCTCGTGACCCAGATGGTTCCGGCGACGATGCTGCTCGTCCCGCTTTACCTGATTCTGATCAAGCTCAGCCTGATCAATTCCTACCTCGGGGTCATGATTATCTACAGCGCGACCGCGTTACCCTTCTGCGTCTGGCAACTCAAAGGCTATTACGACACGATCCCGCTCTCGCTCGAGGAAGCGGCCGGAATCGACGGCTGCACCCGCTGGCAGACCTTTTATCTCATCATTTTCCCGCTCTCCGTGCCGGCGCTCTTCATCACCGCGCTCTTTTCCTTCATGACGGCCTTGGACGAATACGTTGTGGCCGCGCTCGTCCTGCCGGATGCGAAAATTTTCACCCTCCCGGTGGGGTTGAAGATGTTGCAGACGAACATCAGTGCGCAGTGGGGGCTCTACGCCGCTGGGGCGCTGCTCGTTTCGATCCCGGTCGTGATTCTTTTTCTGCTCCTCAGCCGCTTCCTGATTTCCGGCGTGAGTTCCGGGGCCGTGAAAGGTTGAAGCGAAGTCGCGGACTTCTTCCTTCATCCTTCCGCCTTTTATTTCAGCGTGCGCCCGGCGCGGCTCGAACGCGCAACCTACGGCTTCGGAGGCCGTCACTCTATCCAGTTGAGCTACGGGCGCGAGGCAGAATGGGATTATAGTGATCGCCTCCGAAAGCACAACCCGGGCAGGACCAGGAGCGCGGCGGGGCGCCTCCAGTTCGTTAGGCAGCGGCCCCTCCGGAAACGCACTGGCAACACTTTCGCTCTTGTGCGAGGGGTGTCCGCGGCTGGGACGCCGCCGGATTTTTCACGATGGGTGCAATGCAGATCGTTCATCTCGAATCGAGCGACGCCGACGCCGAGCTCGTCGCGACGGAGGTAAAAAATTGCGGGATCGAATACCAGCTCACCCGGGTGCGGAGCGAGGCCGAGCTGCGCAAGGAGATGGCCCGCCGCCCACTCGATCTCGTCATGGCGGAGCCGGGCGCGGGCAACGACGGCTTGTGCCTGTTTGCCTCGGTGCGTGAGGAGCAGCCCGGGCTGCCGTTCATTTTTCTCGCGAGCAGCGAAGCGCCCGGGCAAATCGCCGAGGCCCTGCGCGCGGGCGCGAGCGATTTCATCCTCAAACAACAGCTGCCGAAACTCGGGCCGTCGATTTGCCGGGTCATCGATGCGAGACGCACGCAGCGGGATCTGGAGAGTGCGCGCCGGGAACTGCTCCGCCACGCCGAGCTGCTCGAGCTGGCGAACGATGCCATCGTCATCTCCGACGCCTCCGGCAAGATCTCCTACTGGAATCGGGGTGCGGAGCGGATGTATGGCTGGTCGCGGGAAGAAGCGTTCGGGCGCGATGTGCACGCTCTTTTGCAGAGCGGGCCGGCGCAAAAGCTGGCCGAAGTCAGGCAGACGCTGGAGGAGAAGCAGCATTGGGATGGCGAGATTCGGCAGGTCCGCCGCGATGGCACGGAGATCGTTGCCTCGTGCGGCTGGACGCTGCGGGGGGCCGGCGCGGAGGCGTCGCTGCTCCAGCTAAGCGTCGATGTGACCGACCGGATCCGCGCCGACGAAGCGCTCCGGCGGAGCGAGGAACGTTATCGACAGTTTGTCGATGAAGATCTCACCGGTAACCTCATGATGAAGCCCGACGGCGCGATCATGACCTGCAATCCGGCTTTCGCGCGCATCTTCGGTTTCGACTCCATCGAAGAGGCGCAGCAGGCCAACTTCCTCTCCCTTCTCTACAGCAAAAAGGAAGGTGTCCAGTTAATCGCGCGGTTGCGGCCGGGAGAAAACAGCGAGCGGCAGGATCATCTCGAGATGCGGCAGCGCGATGGGGACACGGTTTACGTCGTGACCAAGTTCTCCGGCACCTTCGATGAGGCTGGCCAACTGACGGAGGTCAAGGCCTACCTCTTTAACGACACGAAGCGCAAGCGGCTCGAGCAGCAGCTCGTCCAGGCGCAAAAGATGGAAGGCCTCGGCACGCTCGCGGGCGGTATTGCGCACGACTTCAACAACATCCTCGCCATTATCCTCGGCTACACCACCCGACTGGAGGATTGGAAAAAGCATCCCGAGCGAATGCCGGAGGCGATCAAGATCATCCGCGACGCCGTCGCCCGCGGGGCTTCGCTCGTCCAGCAACTGCTCACTTCCGCGCGCCAGACCGAAGCCCATTTCGGCCCGCTCGATTTGAACGATCTGGCGCGCGAGCTGGAAAGAATGCTGGAGGCGACTTTTCCCAAGACGATCAACTTCGTCCTGCAACTCCAGCCGAACCTTCCCCTCGCCAAAGCTGACCGCAGCCAGATCCACCAGGTCCTGCTCAATCTCTGTGTGAATGCGCGAGACGCGATTGCACACGAGGGCACCATTACCCTCGCCACCGGGGAGAGCGGCGCCGAGGCTTTGCGGGAAATTTTTGGCGGAGTGAACGCGGAGCGTTACGTCTTCATCCGCGTCATCGATACCGGCAGCGGCATTAGCGAACGGGTCAAGTCGCACATCTTTGAGCCTTTCTACACCACGAAGGAGCGAGGCAAGGGGACCGGTCTCGGTCTCTCCGTCGTCTACGGGGTGGTCAATAATCACCGCGGTTTTGTCCAGGTGGAGAGCGAGCCTGGCCACGGCACGACTTTTAGCATCTATCTCCCGCTCGGAACCGCGCCCGAACTGGATGGGAGCGGCAACGGCGGGGTGGGCCGGCCGCACGACCCGGCCCGCACCATTATGCTGGTGGAGGACGAAGAATTGTTGCGCGAGCTCGGGGTCATGATGCTGGAAGCCGACGGCTACCGGGTGCTCGCGGCCCGGGACGGGGTCGAGGCGGTCGAGATGTTTGAAACGCACGCCGACGAAGTCGGGCTCGTCGTTTGCGATCTGGGGTTGCCGCGGCTCGGCGGGCGCGATGTTCTCATGCGGATGAAAGAAATCAAACCGAGCGTGCGCGCGATCGTGGCCAGCGGCTATCTGGAGCCGAACCTGCGGGCCGAGATCCTGCGCGCCGGCGTTCTCGATACCGTGCAAAAGCCGTATGACTTCCGCGAGATGATGGAAAAAATCCGCGCCGTCGTCGGCCAGCCGCAGATGGAAGAAGACCGCCAACCGCAACTGTTCTGAGTGGCAAGATGAGTGCGCTCCGCCCCCATCGTCGCACTTCGCTTGCCCTCGGCTGGGAAGCGGCGCGAGCCAATCTCGCGCCCGCACTTTGCCTCCAGGCCCTCCTGCTCGCTCTCCTCCTCGGCTACTATTTCAGCCCGCCGGTGGCGCGACTGCTGGAGTCGCTGGCCGACTACAAACTGCGCCACGGCATCGTCTTTGTCGTCCTCGCCGCGGTCGCGGCGGGCGCGGTTCTGCCGGAAATTTTTCTCATTCTGTTTTTCCAGAGCGGACGCCCCGTCCGGCGCAACCTGCGCAATCTTTGCTTTACCGTTCCGATCTGGGCCGTCGACGGAGCGCTCGTCGATTTGCTTTACCGGAGCGAAGCGGCCTGGTTTGGGAACGTCGTCACTCTGCCGGTGGTGCTGGCGAAAATTTGCGTCGATCAGCTCGGCTACAATCCCTTTTTCGCCGCCCCTTTCGGCGTTCTGACCTACGAATGGAAAAACAGCGGCTTCAGCCTCGAGTCGTTAGGCCGCGGTTTCACCTTGGAACATTACCGCGACAAGGTGCTGCCGACCCTGCTCGCCACTTGGGCGGTCTGGATTCCGCTCATGGCCATAATCTACTCCCTCCCGCTCTCCCTCCAGTTCCCGCTTTTCAGTCTCGCGCTGGTTTTCTGGGTGCTGCTCCTCACCTACATGACGAACAGTTTTGCCACCCGACACGTCCGCCCAGCGCGCGCGTCCGATGTCATTGCACCGGCCCTGACCTGATCGCGTCCGATGAAATCCTACGAACTCTTCCAAAACATGTCACCCGCCCTTGCGACCGAGATCCTGAGTTACCTGCAAAAAGAGCAGACGCCGGTTTTCAAGAGTGTGGTCCAGACTCTGGCGGCGCAGCGCAAGCTGCGGCCGGTCTTCGTCGAACGAAAACCGCCGCACGAGCGCTACGCCTGGATCAAAGGCGCGCTTGGCCGCAAGCCGAGCGACACCCTGGCCGCGCATCTCCTCCAGGCCTGGCTCCTCGGGGCGCAGAAATCGCTTCTCTGCGATTTCCTTGATTCGTTAGGCATGCCCCGCGACGAAGACGGGACGGTCGAGCAGCTACCCAATTCGCCGCCGAAGGAAAAGCTGCGTGCAACGATCGAGGAACTCCTCGCCAAATATCCGGCCGAAACGGTGGCGGTTTACCTGCATGCCTTCCACGACATGGACAGCACAGTGAGCTGGCCGCCGTTAGGCGAAGTGCTGGCAGAAGACGAACGGATAAGGTTGTCGCCGTAACTCAGGCCTCTGGCCTGGTCGGTCCGGTGTTACAGAAATGCCGGAGCGCTTCGTGCACGCCCGCGCCGTATTCTCGCTCCGCCACCCAGCCACCGGCGGCGCGCACCGCTTCTTTCACCTCGGCGATGGCATTGGCCGGACAAGCGGGCAACGCCGCATAGCGGCCGTCCAGCATCGAAAGATCATTGTGATGATCCCCGGCCGCAAAAATCGCTTCGCGTGGAATGTTTGTGAGGCGAGAAAGTTCCTCCAGGGCCGCGCCCTTGTGATAATTGGCGTGACAGAACCGCAGATAAATCGTGTTGCGTTGATAATGAAACTTCGGCTCACTCGCTTTCGCTTTGTCGATGAACTGTGTCAGGCGATCCATCTCTTCCTCGCTCGAAGCGATGACTCCGGCGGGTTCGTCGGATTCGTAAATGACGCGCGCCCGGGTCCGCCGACTAACGAAATCCACCACCTCGGCCATAACGCCGGAGGCTGATTGGTAAAGTTCGGCGTGGGCCTCGGCGCAACGCGCATTCCAATCCCCGTATGGCTCCCAGCCGCCGGCAGTCGGCCGAAAAACATCGCGCTCGCTCGTTAGGATAAAATCGGGGAGGACTGGGAAGGCGAAGTCTTCAAGACCTTCCTCGAGCAGGCCCACTGAGCGACCGGTGTTAATCGCCCAAACTGCGCCGTCGCGTTGTAGTCCGCGAATCAGCTCCATGCAGTCGCGGTCAAAGACCGGCTCGCTCGCATGGCAGACGAGGGTGCCGTCGAAATCAGTGCTCAGAAGGCGAATGAGCATGCGGGAGGG
>DATBDG010000140.1:0-3161 GCA_036270055.1 Chthoniobacterales bacterium | reverse complement strand
GATCGGCGGTCATGCCCACGCTTTTGCCGCCACCGCCTTTTGCCGTGGGCGCCTTGTCGCTCGCGAATTGAATGCGCTGGCCGAGCGCGTCGCCGTCGGGCCAGAGTTTTTTGGCGAGCACTTCATCGACGATCGCGACCCTGGCGCCGCCTGCTTGCGTCGCCTCGGCCGCGGTAAAGGCGCGACCACGCAAAAGCGGAAGACCGACGGTCGTGAAATAATCGGCGCCGACACTATCCCAGACGGCGTTAAAGGCGAGGCCTTGTGCGGCGGTGGTCGGCTTGTCGTCGGGACCGGGCCGCACGCCGGCGCGCTGCACGTTCTTGCTCAGGGAAATCATGCCGAAGGGAACGGTGGCGCTGATGCTGACATGTTCGACGCCCGGCAGGGCGGCCAGCCGCTCATCGAGGTTCCGATAAAGGGCTTCCGCGCGTTTCGGTTCGTAACCGGCCAGGCTGGCATCGGTCTCGAGAAGGAAACTCGGTCCCGGCTTCAATCCGGTATCGACGGAAGCCGCTTTGTTTGCGCCGCGAATGAAAAGAGCCGCCGCCGTGAGCAAGGCGAGCGAAAAGGCGATCTGAACAACGACGAGCGGATGGCGCGGGAGGAATTTCCAACGCCGCACCACGACATCTTCGCCGGCTTGCTGTTTGAGATCGCCCACCACGGCGCGGCGCGAGATTTTCAAAGCCGGTCCCAGGGCGAAGGCGAGTGTGCCGAGCAAACAGAAGCCGAAGGTCGCCGCCAAAATGGCCGGCTGTGGTCCGCTCAGCCAGACGACATCGAGCGGTAGCAAATGCCGCAGGGAACCGACGAGCAAATCAGACGACCACAAACCGAGGAGAAGGCCGCCGGCCCCGCCAAGCAGTGCCAGGACAAGACCTTCGGTGAGAAGCTGGCGAACAATACGCGAACGGCTTCCGCCGAGCGCGAGGCGGATGGCGATTTCCTTCCGCCGCGCCGTTCCGCGGGCGAGCAGCATGTTGGCGAGGTTAAGGCAGGCGACCAGAAGTACAACCACGGCCATGCCGAGGAGCAGCGGCATGATCTGTTTCAAATTCCCCTCGTTAGGCGGAGTGGTGCTGACTGACGAACGCGAGACGGGTGCAATCTGGAAGGTTTGATCTTTTTGCTCAACGGGAAACGCTTTCTCCAAATTGGCGGCGAGTCCTTTGAGCGAGGGCGCAGCCGCGGCTGCCGTCATTTCAGGTTTGAGCCGGCCGACGACAAGCAGTTGCTGACCGGCGCGATCGCCCAATGCCGTTTTTTTCTCGTTGGACTGAAAATCGTTCTGGACCTGATCGTAAACGCTGAGCGGCAGCCAAACCTCCGGCGAAAAAATCTGGAGCGTGCCGGTAAAACGACGCGGGGTCACACCCACGATGGTGAAGGAGCGGCCGTTGATTTGCACTTGCGAGCCGAGTACAGCCGGGTCGGCATTGTGCTTTTGCCAGTAGCCGTAACTGACAATCGCAACGGGCGCGGGACGGCCCGGTGTTTCTTCCTCGGGCCGGAAGGCACGGCCCCGGTCCAGAGGCGCACCGAGGACCGAAAAATAATTTGAGCTGACGATGGCCGCGAACGCGCGGCGCGTATCGCCCTTCTGGCCGAGCCCGACAAGAGCGAGGTTGTAAGCCATCGTGTCAGTGAAAACGCCGTTTTGCTCGCGAACGTCGCGATAGGTCGGGTAGGAAAACCCGCGGTAGGCCTTCGGGTTTCTCATGTCCTGCGAGAAGACCTGCACCAATTCGTGAGGGCGCGCGTAGCCTGGCGGAGCCAGAAAGAGTGTGTGCACGAGACTGAAGACGGCGGTGTTCGCGCCAATACCGAGCGCCAGCACGACGACGGCGGCAATTGTGAACCCCGGCGCTTTGATCAATTGTCGAATCGCAAACCTAATGTCTTGAATCATACGGCCATGGCGTTGTTATCACTGAGATGCGGCGAGCCGGCGTATCGGATTCAAGAATGTTGAACTGCTTGTCGGAAGCCCTGCCCAGTTCAAGAGAGGGCCGATCTCCGTCCTTTCCTGTCGAGCGTAGTCGAGAACATCCCTAATTGTCTCTGAGGACGTTGGTGCCACTCGAGCGCACGTTTCTGCTCAATCCCAGGCATCCCGATTTCGCCAAGATCAAGCGGGAGGATACCGGGGTGTTCGCGTTGGATTCCCGGCTGAAGTAATCGAGATCAGGAATGTGATCCCTACGCGGCTTTGCGTCTGCCTTCGGTCAACGGCCGGGCGTGGCCATTAAGCAGGAATCAGACGCTCTGAACCGCTTTCGTCATTTCCTGAAAGGGCAGATAAGTCTCGCGATACTGAGCGACTCCGCGGCGCAGCACTGGTTTCAAGTTCTGCAGATCGGCAATGTTCACGATCTGATCGACGCTTTGTACAAAAGCGTTCATGGCATCGTTGGTGGCGAAACGCTGGCTGAGCAAGACAACAAAATGTTCGCGGCGCGTATGGCTGGACTGGCGGACCATCTCCTGCAGGATCGGATTGGTATGCAGGTTCGAGCCTTTGAAGGCCTCGTAAATGAGGATGACGTCGTAGGAATAGGTCTTCAATTTGAGCAGCACATCTTCTTCGAAAAGGCCGAGATGAACCTTGTAGTTCATATCGATCAACTGCGGGACAACGAGCTTCTGATACTGCTGCGGGGGAACGCACACCAGAGCGGTGTTATCGCCGGCGTCGAAGAATTGTGTCTCGATTTCCTGTTCCATGGTTTAGGTAAACGCGTTTGTCGGAACATCGAGGCGCAGGCCGGAAGAGAGTTCGGTGTCGATGCCGCGCACCTTTTGAATGAGATCGATCCCACGTGCGATGCGACCTTTGCGCGAGGCGAAAAGACGAGCCGTTTCTTCGGTGATCATATCATTCTCGTAGGCCTCGAGCAGGGATTGATCGAAGGTCATCCAGCCGAAAGTGCTGCTGGATTCTATGATTTCGTAAAAGCTGCGATGTTCGTCTTCGCCCAGGGCAACCGTTTCCTTGGTGCGCAAATTATTGCCCATGATTTCGGTGATGAGGTGCCGCCCGCCCCCGACGCGCGGGGCGAGACGCTGGCTGACGATGTAGCGCAGGCTATCGGCCAGGCGCAGGCGCAGTTGCTGTTCCTCGCCTAACGAAAACAGACCGAGAATACGGTTAATCGTCT
>DATBDG010000139.1:0-18154 GCA_036270055.1 Chthoniobacterales bacterium | reverse complement strand
TGTTTTTCCGGCGTGGGAGCTGCCGAACTGGAGCTTGCGTCTGACAGTGGTTCTGTTGCTGATCGGTTTCCCGCTCGCGCTGATTCTCGCCTGGGCCTTCGATGTCACTCCGCAGGGCATCCGAACGACGCCCACCCTGCCGCCTAACCAGGACCCGGCTGTGGGCCATCGCCATCGACGCCGGAATATCGCCCTGCTCATCGGCTCGGGTGTGCTCGTCTCGGCGATCGCAGGATTCTTTCTCCTCCCTCGGGCGGATGCGACGAAAATGGACAAATCGATCGCCGTTCTGCCGTTCGAGAATTTCAGCGACAAATCCGAGAACGCCTTCTTTGCCGACGGCATTCAGGACGACATCCTGACTAACCTCTCGAAAATTGGCGATCTGAAGGTAATCTCGCGCACTTCAGTGATGTCCTATCGCGGCAAACCGAAAAGCGTGCGTCAAATCGGGAAAGAACTGGGCGTTTCCGCCATCCTCGAAGGCAGCGTTCGGCGGGAAGGCAATCGCGTGCGGGTGAACGTGCAGCTGATCAACACGGCAAACGACGAGCACATCTGGGCGGAAGATTACGACCGCGACCTGACCGATGTCTTTGCCATCCAAACCGATCTCGCGCAAAAAATCGCGCACGAGCTGCGGGCGCAGCTTTCACCGAGCGAACAGCAACAGATGACCCGCCGGCCGACGGAGAATGGTGAAGCGTATCTCGCGTTTGTCGAAGCGCACAATCTGAATGCGTCGCTCGAGGACCGCGAAAAACTGAAGCAAGCGCAGCAACTCTACGAGCGCGCCATCCAGCTCGACCCCCGCTTTGTCCTGGCGATCGCCAACCTCTCGATCCTGCACAGCTGGACATATCACACCTATGAGCCGACGGAGGCGGAACGCGACTGGGCCAGGAAATATGCCGACCAAGCCCTGCAGGTGGCACCCAATTCGCCCGAGGCTCATCTTGCCCACGGCTATTCTCTCTACTACGGAGCGCAGGATTTTGAGGGGGCCTTGCGCGAGTTTGCGATCGCGCAGGAGGGCCTGCCTAACAATGCCCAAGTCTATCTCGTGATCGGTGCCATCCAGCGGCGTCAGGGGAGATGGAAGGAATCAACCGCCAATCTTGAGAAAGCGGTGGAACTCAATCCCAAGGATGCGTGGCCGCTTCAGAATCTCTATTTCAATTACCAGATGCAGCGCCAGTTCGATGCCGCCGCGCGCGTGCTCGACCGGGCTCTCGCGCTCAACCCATTGTCTCCGACTTTGCACTCAATTAGAACGCAGCTGGCGATCGCGGCACACGGCGATCTCAATGTCTTCAGGGAGGAGCTGGCCGAGTTCGAGCAGGCGAAGGCGGCGGGTAGGTTCAAGGACGATCCAGAGGTCCTGGTCTACGCCCTCGTCGGCAAGGCCAACCTGCTGATGCTCGAGCGCAAATACCAGGAAGTGATCGAGACGGTGCGGCACTATCCAGCGGAAGAGACGAAAGAGAAGCCGCACGGCGTCATCGAAGCCGCTCTCCTCGAAGGGGCGGCTCTCGAGAAGCTAGGGAAGGCGGCGGAAGCACGGGCTGCGTTTGAACGCGCCAAAACGCGGGCCGAAGTGGCCCTGAAAGAAGCGCCGGACGAACCTTCGCGCCACAAGCTCCTCGCCAATGCGCTTGCTCATTTGGGTGAGAAAGAGGCGGCTATCGCGGAGGCGAAGCGAGCCGTCGCCCTGCGGCCCGAGTCGCGCGACGCCTTCGAAGGGCCCGGTTATACGATCGGGTTGGCGGAGGTTTATGCACTCACGGGCGAGAACGCCAAAGCGATCGAGCTGCTCGATGGCCTCCTCCTCCGCCCGAGCGATCTCACCGTTCACGTGCTCAAGCTTGACCCGGCCTTCGACACCCTGCGCAGCGATCCGGGATTTCAAAATCTGCTCGCGAAATATGAGAAGCAGGGCTGAGCGATTATTCGCCTAACGAGTGGCGAGCGTTTGCTGGCTGGATAGATTGCGACCGGGATGAAGTACGACCTGATCGTGATCGGCGGCGGCCCGGCCGGTTATGTGGGAGCGATTCGCGCCGCTCAACTCGGCAAACGCGTCGCCTGTGTCGAGAAAGAGCGGGCCGGCGGCACCTGCCTGAACTGGGGCTGCATCCCGACCAAGTCGCTCCTCCGCAACGCCGAGCTTTTTCATCTTATGAAGCATCGGGCGGGCGACTTCGGATTTAAGATCGAGGGGCTTTCCTATGACTGGGGGAAAGTGATCGAACGCTCTCGCGATGTCTCGGACAAGAACGCCGCGGGAATCGAGTTCCTCTTCAAGAAAAACAAGGTCGATTACATCCGAGGCGAAGGCTCGCTGGAGAAAGCGGGCGAGGTGGTGGTGAAATTCAACGACGGCAAAACGGAGACGCACCAGGCCGCCAACATCCTCGTTTCCACCGGCGTTGTTTCGCGTCCCTTGCCGGGGTTGGATTTCAACGGCAAGACAGTAATCGGCAGCCGCGAGGCCATGATCCTCGAGCCGCAGCCGAAGAGCATGATCATCATCGGCGCCGGCGCGATCGGGGTCGAGTTCGCTTATTTCTATAACGCCTTCGGCACCAAAGTGACCCTGATCGAGATGTTGCCTAACGTTCTTCCGATCGAGGACACCGAAGTCTCGCAGGTGCTGGAAAAGGCCCTCACCAAACAGGGCATCAGAATTCTCACCGGGACGAAGACGACCAAGACCGAGACGACGAAGAACGGCGTGCAGGTGACGGTGGAAGGAAAATCTTCCGAGACGATTGAGGCCGATGTTTGTCTGGTGGCGATCGGGGTTACGCCGTTATTGCCCGGCGGAAAACTCAAACTCGAGTTGACCGATCGCGGTTACATCAAGACCGACAACTGCTACGAAACGAACGCCAAAGGGGTTTTCGCCGCGGGCGACATCATCGGCCCACCCTGGCTGGCGCATGTCGCAAGCTGGGAAGCGATCCAGGCGGTCGAAGGAATGTTCGGCGAAATCGAGCCGCGCAAGATTCGCGAGTTTCCGGGCTGCACATATTGTCAGCCGCAGGTGGCGAGCATTGGCCTAACCGAAAAGGCCGCGAGCGAATCGGGGAAAAAGTTTCGGGTCGGCAAATTCCCTTTCAGTGCCAGCGGCAAGGCACGCGCCATCGGTGAGACCGATGGCTTCGTCAAGCTGATCATCGGCGAACCGCACGGCGAAATCCTCGGCGCCCACATCATCGGACCGGAAGCGACCGAGATGATCGCGGAGCTCGGGCTGGCGATCACGCTCGAAGCGACCTACGAAGAGATCGAGGCGACGATCCACGCCCACCCGACATTGAGCGAATCGGTGCACGAAGCGGCCGGCCAGGCATTCGGTCACGCCATCCATATTTAGCGTATAGCGGCGGTCTATGACCGCCGAGATCGCAGCCAAATGGCGGTCATCGACCGCCGCTACAGAGGTTACTTCCGGCTGCCGACGATCACGAGCACGACTCCGCCGGCGATGCAAAGTCCGCCCAGAATCGGAGGCAACGGGAAATCATGCTTCTCGGTATGTCCGATCTGCACCGGGCCGATGTCCACGTCCTTCTTGTGCTCTTTGAAGGTGAATCCGCCGAAGGCCAGGGCGACGATGCCGACGACGATCAGAATGATGCCGATAATTCCGGCCGGTTTCATCCCGCGCTAAATCCCGCGCCGGCCGGAGACGAGGTTGATGATGAGCACGATGATGGCCAGCACCAGCAGGATGTGGATGAACCCACCCAGGGTGTAGGAGCTAACCAGCCCGAGCAGCCAGAGAACCAACAGAATAACGAATATTGTCCACAACATAACTTTCCTCCGGTTAAGGTTTAATGTGCTTCGTGCCGCGCCCAGTCTGTGCGCGTGTTTTTAGACAAAAAATTTTACGATCGGCGAACGAATTTCCCGGTGCTGCCTTGCATTGGGGGGCCACGGTTCGGCGCTTTGGTCGGTGGGGTAACGGCTCGCCGGGCCCGAGCTTCCGCTCGTCTACGCTAAAGACGCAACGCGCGGGATTGCCGACGGCGTGGCCATTCGTATGATCGCTCATGGCAGAACCGGAAGCCGCCGCGGCGCAGCGCATCGCCGCCTTGCGGCGCGAAATCGAGGAGCATAATCGGCGCTATTACGAAGAAGCGGCCCCGACCATTTCCGACCGCGAATACGACCGGCTCTATCGCGAGTTGAGCGACCTCGAAGCGCGTTTTCCGCAGTTCGCCACGCCCGATTCTCCGACCCGGCGGGTGGGGGAGGCGCCATTGAAAGCCTTTTCCCAGATCACCCATCGCGCCCCGATGCTCAGTCTCGACAATACCTATTCGGAGGAAGAGGTGGGCGCTTTTTACCGTCGAATCGAGAAACTTTTGCCTAACGAGAAGATCCCGGTCGTGGTCGAGCCCAAGGTGGACGGCGTGGCCGTCTCGCTCCTCTACGAAGAAGGGCGCTTGAAATATGCCGCCACCCGCGGCGACGGTACGACCGGCGACGATATCACCCAGAACATCCGCACGATTCGGACCGTGCCGAAGCAGTTGAAGGGCGCCGCCCCCCGGATCTTCGAGGTGCGCGGTGAAGTTTTCATGACGAAGGAGGGCTTCGCCAGGCTGAACGCCGAGCGGAGCGAAGCCGGCCTGCCGGTTTTCGCCAACCCCCGCAATTCCGCCGCAGGTTCCCTCAAGCAGCTCGACCCGGCGATCACGGCCCGGCGTCCGTTAGGCATTATTTTCTACGGGACGGGCGCGGTTGAGGGCCTCGAGCTGACCCATCACTCGAAACTCTTCCCCCTCCTCAAAAAGCTCGGGCTGCCCTGCAGCGAGCGCTGGTGGTCGGCCGAATCGCTCGAGGAAATTCTGGGCGCGATTCGCGCGCTGGAAAAAATCCGGCACGATTTCATTTACGAAACGGACGGCGCGGTGGTGAAAGTGGACGCTTTCAGCCAGCGCGAGTCGTTAGGCATGACGGCCAAGTCCCCGCGCTGGGCGATGGCCTTCAAATACGAGGCGGAACGGGTCGAGACCAGGCTGCTCGACATCCTGATTCAGGTCGGGCGGACCGGTGTCCTGACCCCGGTCGCCGCGCTCCAGCCGGTAGTCGTAAGCGGCAGCACCGTGGCCCGCGCTACCCTGCATAACGAGGACGAGATCGAGCGCAAGGACGTCCGGATCGGCGATACGGTCGTGCTCGAAAAAGCGGGCGAAGTCATTCCGGCGGTCGTGAGGGTGCGGACTGATTTGCGCGACGGCTCGGAGAAGAAATTCCGGATGCCGACGAAATGCCCGGTCTGCGGGAGCAAGGTGGTGAAGGACGAAGGCCAGGTCGCAATCCGCTGCGTCAACGCGCAATGCCCGGCGCAGTTGAAACGGCGAATCGAGCATTTCGCGGGGCGCGGGGCGATGGACATCGAAGGGCTGGGGGAGGCGATGGTCGAGCAACTCGTTAGTCGCGGGCTCGTCCGGGAAGTGAGTGACATTTATCGCCTGACGAAGGAGGACCTTGGCGGCCTGGAGCGGATGGGCGAGAAGAGCGTGGCGAATCTCATCGGCGCGATCGAAGGCAGCAAAAAACAGCCGCTCTGGCGGCTGCTTTTCGGTCTGGGGATCTTGCATGTGGGGGTGAGCGCGGCCCGGGCGCTGGCCGATCATTTTCCAAATCTCGACGCGCTGATGGATGCGACTCCGGAAGAGCTACAGCGCATTCCCGATGTCGGCGAAGTGGTCGGCGCGAGTATCGCGCAATTTTTTCGCGAACCGGGTAATCGCGAGATGATCGAGAAGCTGCGCGCCGCGGGCTTGCGCCTAACGAGCGAGCCAAAACCGGCGGCGGCGGCCGATTCAAAGATCAAGGGCACGACCTGGGTCATCACCGGGACGCTCAGCCGGCCGCGCGATGAGATCGCGGAGCAGATTATCCGGCAGGGAGGCAGGGTGAGCGGAAGCGTGGGCAAGAAAACGAGCTACGTCCTCGCCGGTGAGCAGGCAGGAACCAAATTGCAAAAGGCGGAGCAACTGGGGATCAAAATTATCGGCGAAGCGGAGTTTCGAAAGCTGCTGGGAAGCTGAGGAAGCGCCCAGGTAGTAACGCAGCGCACCGTCGTCGCGAAAAAGCATTGCCTTTGGTTAGGCGACGTTCTAGCAAAAAACTCATGCGCTACCTCCTTCTACTCCGCCTCCTTTCCTGTCTGGTCGCCCTCTTCATCCCGCTCGCTGTTTACGGCGGCGGTTTTTCTTTGAGCGAACAGAGTGTGAGCGGGCTCGGAACCGCTTTCGCCGGCGGCGCCGCCCAGGCGAAGGATGCCTCGACGCTCTTTCTTAACCCAGCCGCAATTGTCCTCCTCAAGCAGGGCGAGCTGCAACTCGCCGTTCACGTCGTGATCCCAAGCGCGGAATTCCATAACGAGGGTTCGCGCTATGCCTTGCCAGGGACTCCGTTTGACGGTCTGCCCTTGAGCGGCGGTGATGGCGGCGACGGAGGCGTGACGAAGGAGGTTCCCAATTTTTACCTGACCCAGCCGATCTTTCGCGACACCCGCTACGGCGATCTCTCGGTCGGGGTCGGCCTCAGCGTCCCCTTCGGTCTGGAGACAGATTACGAGCCGGGCTGGGTCGGACGCTACTCGGCACTCCGAACGAAGCTCACCACCTACGACATTCAACCGACGGTGGCCTATCGGTTTCTCGACCGCATTTCGTTAGGCGTGGGCCTCGACATTCAGCGCGCTTCGGCCCGGCTAACGCAGGCGATCGATTTTGGGCTCGCCGCGCAACCGTTGCTCGGGGCGTTCTATGCCGGCCTGCCGGCCGCCCTTGCCGCCCAAGGCGTGCCGCCCGAGTTGATCGGCCCGACCATTGCCGCCACCCAGCAGGCCTACGCGAATGCGGGCTTCGTCCCGGGCGGACGTGATGGCGTATCGGAAGTGGAGGGCGACGATTGGGGCGTCGGTTTCACTTTCGGCGCGCTTCTGGAATATTGGAAAGGGAGCGAGGATTCGTTTCTTCAGGAAGGACGTTTCGGCATCAGCTATCGCTCGGCGATCGATCACACGATCGAAGGCAGCGGCGATTTCCGCGGGGTTCCGGCAATCACCGCGCCGGGCGCGCCCGTGCAATTCCCGGCCCCGGCTGCGCTGCAAAGCGTCTTTTTCGACCAAGGCGCGAGCGCGCAACTCAATCTGCCAGACATCCTTCACTTCGGCGTCTATCAACGTTTCGTCCGGCGGTTCGCGCTCCTCGGCGACATCACCTGGACGCACTGGAGCCGCCTGCAGACGGTGCCGATCGTGTTCTCAAACCCGGGCACGCCGGCCAGCGTCCTCGATATCAATTACGACGATGCCTTCCGCTACGCTGTCGGTCTCGAATGGTACGTGACGCATAATCTGACTTTGCGCACCGGCTTCGCCTACGACGAGACGCCGATCAAGAGCCCTGCCTTCCGCAATCCACGCATCCCCGATAACGACCGCTATTTCCTTTCGGCGGGGTTCAAATGGACCGTGACCCGTTACATGGATCTAGATTTCGGTTACTCCCATCTCTTCGTGAATGACCCGGAAGTCGATCTGGTCGATGGCCAAGGGCACAACCTGCGCGGGACCTACGATGCCTCCGTCGATATCGTCAGCGCAGCGCTCACCTTTCGCTGGGGCGGGCCGTGCGAGGTCGCCTCGGTCTTCGGCAAAGAAGTTTCGGGCTATCGGAAATGAGCGCGGCCGGCTTTGGAGACGCTTCGTTGTGCGAAGCGCGGGTCTGTGGGTGGCAACTCTCGCGTTTCGCACAGCGAAGCGTCTACAACCGGCGAACCGCGAGCAGAAACGGCGCGCTAATTCGAGCTCGCGTCGAGCCGCAGCGGCACGGCCGATTTTTTGCTCGGGCTAAGGGCCATCGCCTCAGGTTTGGCCGAGGCGGCTTCGACGTTGACGGTTAGTTTTTTGTCGCCGCGCCTGACAGTGATCGGGACCGAATCACCCGCGCTGATGAAGAAAGAAGCGTCGATCACATCCTCCGGCTGGTGCACCGGGACGCTGCCGACCTGCAACAAAATATCGCCCGGCTCCAGCCCGGAGCCGGCCGCCGGGGTGCCCTCGCGAATCTGCGTCATCTCCGCGCTCGAACCGTCGACCGGTTTTTCGGCCTCCTGCACATCGATGCCGATCCAGCCGTGACGCGCGTCGCCGAAGCGCACGTAATCCCGTCGAATTTTTTCCGCGGCATCGATCGGGAGCGCGTAGCAGGCCGAGCCGCTATCGACGCTGCTGATGAGGATGCCGACCACTTCGCCTTTGAAATTGAGCAGTGGCGCGCCCGCTTCCCCGCGCTGGGTCGGAAGATTGACCCGCAGATGGGTGGTCGAGAAATAGCGACCGAGAAATTTGCGATCGAAGCCCGCGATCATTCCGAAGCTGGGCGATTCGGGGAGGTCGAGCGGATAGCCGATCGCCACCACCGGCATGGCCAGAGCGAGCCCGGATGATTTTCCGATGGGGAGAAAGGGCGTGGCGGCATCGACCTTGAGGAGTGCGATCCCGCTCCGCAGATCAGCCATCAGTTGCTTGGCGTGGTATTTTTTGCCCTCAAACTGGACCGTGAAATTATCTGCTTCGCCGCCGACGGAATAGGAGGTGTAGATGGTGCCGGTCGGGTCGACGAAAAATCCGGTCCCGGAAAGCTCGCTGTGCTCGTCCATGGCGTGAATCTTCACGACCGCACTGCCGCACCGCTCGAAAAGCGCTTTGACTTCGCGACTGATTGCGCCCGCCGTGTCCTCCTGCGCACGAAGCCCGGAAACGAGCAGCAGACTAACGAGGGCGATGAAACTGGCGAAGCGGGCGGCGCGTCCTCGAAGAAAAGAGGAGCCCCGCGCCGCGCTAAAACTTGAACGACGGCTCATAACTCACGGGCAACCGGTCGAGCACGTAGCGCGGCGGCGTCGTGGCTCGGTGAGTATAGGCGCTTTCATTCATTTGACGGGAAAGATCAGGCCCCAGGCTGCGAGTCGCGATTGGCGAGGCGAGGGTGAAATTGTCCACCGCTCGCTCGGACGAAAGTTGATCGATGACGCTCTGGTGAGGGATGACAGGGTTGGTATTGGCCACCGCGACATCGGACGACTGGGGCGCCTGCGAGACCTTGAACGACACGACCGCGGCGCAGACCAGGAGCGCGGCCACCGCCGCCGGATAGGAGGTCAACGACGGGATGTTGAAACGGAAAAGCGAATCGGAGAGCCGCTGCCACATCACGCTCCAGATCGGCTGACGAAGCAGCTCGTCGCGTTGCCGGCGATGGAATTCGTGCAGGAAATTTTCGAAGTATCCGGGGGGCGGTTGCTCATACTTTTTTAGGCGAAGCAATTTGCCGATTTCGTTCTCGTCGAAGTGTTCCATGCGTCTGCGAGTGCTAACCAACGGGGTTTTTTCTGAATTCGTCCAGATAATTCTGCAGTTGGCGATTCGCGTAGAAGAGCCTTGATCGCACTGTTCCCTCGGAAACGCCAAGGATTTTGCTGATTTCTGCGTGCGGCATTCCCTGGATGTGAAACATGGTGACGACTGCCCTGTGTTCATCAGACAGTTTCATCATCGCCTCGTTCAATCTTACCTGGAGCTCGCCCAGGTCGGCTTCCCGCACCGGACTGCTGGCGGAAGTGACCTCGATAAATTCCTTGTCGTTCTGGATGCTGGCGTCGACATCGTCGAGGCTGAGGTGATAGCGGCGGCCGCGCTTCTTCAGGAAATTGAGGGTCATGTTGACCGCGATGGTGTGGATCCAGGTGTAGAAGGACGATTTGCCCCGGAAGCCCTTGATCGCGCGGTAGGCCTTGGCGAAGACATCCTGGAGCATGTCGTTCGTGTCCTCGTGATTCGAGGTCATGTTGTAGATCAGCCCGTAGAGACGAGGCGAATATTTGATGACCAATTCGTCAAAAGCCGCGGCATCGCCCGCTTGAGCGCGCGCGACGAGCGCCTGGTCTTCGTCGGTTCGCGGTTGATCCATCGCCTCCCGACTACGTTTAGCACGCGTCGGCGGGGGCGACGATAGCAAATCGGTTAGGCGACGGGGGGCTGGTAGCGCAACAGCCGGCGTCATTATCAGCGGCGATCGCGCACTGACAGGAGCCAGAGCAGGTTGCCGAGAGTGGCAATGAAGGCCGCGACGTAGGTCCAGGCGGCCGCGTTCAGGACTTTGTTGACCCCGACCGCTTCTTCGCCGGGCTGAATGATTCCCATTTGCTGCAGAATGATCTTGGCCCGGCGCGAAGCGTCGAACTCCACTGGCAGCGTGATCAACTGGAAGACGAGGAGGGCGAGATAGCAGTAGATGCCGATCGTGATCAGCCCGGTGATGTGGAAAAAGAGGCCGCCGAGAATCGCGAACGGCAGGATGCGGGTTGCGATGCCCGTTATCGGAACGACCGCCATGCGCGCTTTGAGCGGCGCATAAGCCTTGGCGTGCTGAATGGCGTGGCCGGTTTCGTGCGCGGCAATGCCAAGCGCGGCGACCGACGGCGTGTTGTAAACGTTGCTCGAAAGGCAGAGCCGCTTCTGCGTCGGGTCATAGTGATCCCCGAGGTAATCGTTGATCTCCAACACCTGGACGTCGCGGATGTTGGCAGCCTGCAAGATTTCGCGAGCGGCTTCCGCCCCGGTGATGTTGGAGCTGGCGCGGACGGCGCCCCATTTTTTGAAAGCGCCGCTGACGCGGAATTGCGCCCACAAACCGATGAGGAGCGGAATGCCGACGAGGATGAGATAATTTGAGGTGAAGAGCCCGTAGGGTGCGTACATGGATTAACTAAGGATGGTCTTTGGATTAGACGCCGCAAGGCGCGATCTGTTCATTTCCCGCGCTCCCGCCAGCGGGTTGTAGACGCTTCGTTGTGCAACACGCGAGCGCTGGCTTCGCAAACACCCGCAGACTCGTGTCGCCCACCGGGCGACATCCACAGACGCTCGACGCGAGGTATGGTCCGGGAATACTCCCCGACCCGCGTCGCCCTCAGCCCGACGTCTACAACTCCAGTTTGTTTGGAAATTTTGAGAGCATCCGAATCCCGCGCTTCGTGACTGCCACCACGTCCTCCGTGCGAACGCCGCCGAGCCCCGGATAGTACAAGCCCGGCTCGACTGTCAGAACCTGGCCGACCTTGAAAATCGTTTTCTGGAAACGCGGATGTTCGTGAATCTCCAAACCCAATCCATGCCCGGTGCCGTGGAAAAATCCGGTCTGCTTTCCGTTGCGCACTTCGTTCGGATACCCGCGATCAGCGAAAAACTTTTTCACCTCCTTGTGCAGATCGAGCCCATCGACGCCCGGCTTCATTTTTCTTAAGGCCAGCGCCTGGCCTTCATTGACCGTCTCCCAAAGGCGCCGCTGCTCCTCGCTCGCCTTGCCGCGCACCACCGTTCTCGTTAGGTCGCCGTAATAACCGGTGGCGGCCGAGCGCGGAAAAATATCGAGGATGATGAGACTGTTCCCCTTCAGCGGCCCGTGCCCCCGTTCGTGCGGATCGCAGGCCTGATCGCCCCCGGCCACAATCGTGTTGGCCGGCAAACCTCCCGCGCGCAGAACCGCGGTGTCGATCTCGGCCCGGAGCAGCTCCGAGGTCAGCACCTTGCCCGACCACTCCAGCTTCTGGCCCTTGCCCGGTTTCGATTGCTTCAACACTTCGATCCCGCGCGCCATACCCGCTTCGGTGATCTCGAGCGCCTTGCGCATGAGCCGCAATTCCGATTCCGTTTTGGCCTCGCGCTCCGGCCAGAAAAGACCGTTCGTCGGCTGGAGCCGGATCTTTTTCGATTCCACTTCGCGCGCGTAACCGAGCGGAAAATTCGCCGGCACGACGGCTGAATGGATTTTCCTTTTCGTAAGAAAATGGGCCAGCACCTTTTCATATGGCGGCGCCTTGCGGCTCTTCCCCTGCACCTCTTTTTCGAGCGCGCTGTAGGCGACGAACTCATCCGCCTGCGCGGTTTTGCGGCCGCGATCGATCTCGAGATCGCTCAGCACCAAAGTGCGTTTGCCGTTTTGCTCGAGGAAGATAAAAGCGTCCGGCGCAAAGAAGCGGGTCGCGTAAAGCATGTCGGGATCGTTCTCGCTCGCCGCGACGATGAGACGGGGTTTGTCTTTTTGAGCAGGTATTGTTTTTTTCATGAGGCGTTCTATTTCGTTAGGCTGGAGCGGCCTGAGCGCCGCCCTTGCTCTCTTCCTCTTTTGTTCAGAATGACAAAAAGAAGAGGCGATCGATTGCACTAACTTCTTCGCACTTCCAACTGCCGGCGCAAGATCGAGTGTAGCAGCCAGAGAAGGAGGAGACTCGAGCCGACCAGGATGGCGGTGTTGAACGTGAAGACGCTCACCGTCCATCCGAAATAGCGCTTTTGCGCCCCGAAAAAGACGTTCGGTTTCCCGCCCCGCCGGTAGTCGCTTTGCTCCATCTCGGCGTTCGCGATCAGATCGGAGATTTTCTGGTTAACGTAGAGTTGCTCGGCCGTGATCGGCCCGTTGGCGCTTTTGAAGGCGGCGCGATTGAAGGACATTTTGCCGTTCAGAATCCGGTCGATGATCGCGAGGTACTGGTTCAGTTCGCGCCCGCTGTGCGCCTCGATCCCGGAGAGGACGGCGAGCGTTTCCTTTAGGTCGTCGAGCCGTTTGGCATCGCCCGGCTGTGACTCGTGCCGGGCAACGATGGCATCGATTTGCCGCTGCGCTTCGTCCTGCCTTTTCGTCAGGGGATTTAATTTCGCCTGGGCCACGACCAGCTCCTCGTAGGACCAGCGCATGGCGACAAACTCGCAGACAAACGGCACCTCCAACCGGCTGTCCATTTTCTTCGACTCGTCGCGGTTGGGATGCTCGGCGAACCAGCGGGAAAAGGTGTAAACGAGCCCGAGGTTGCGATTCATGTCCTCATATTTGATGAGCGCGCCGCCCATGATGATCTGGGGAATGAGCACGAGGGGGACGATGTTGGCGGCCGTTTTCGGGTCGGCCACAAGGGAGGAGACAACCAGGCCTAACGAGATCCCGCTCATAGCGGTCATGAAAACAATCGCGAGGTAGGGCCAGAACATCCCGCGGATCTGGAGCAGATAATTGCCGATGAGGACGAAGAGAACGCACTGGACGAGAGCGAACACGCCTAACGACACCGTCTTGGCAAAGACGTAATAGGTCAGCCGAACGTTGAGGTTGCGCTCGCGCTGCAGGACGGCCCGGTCGCGAATGATGTCATCGGCGCTATTCGTTAGCCCGAGGAACATCGCGACGATGAGAGTGAGGAAAAGAAACGTCGGGATGTGGTAGGCGGAAGCGAAATCGTAATGCCCGCTGTCGGAATAGCGCAGAATGGTCGCGATGAGAACTGCCAGGACCGGGGCGACCCCGATCGTGATGATGAGGTTGGCGCGGTTGCGCAACTTGCTCGTGAAAGCCCGTCGCATCAGGGTGCGCAGTTGCGTCCATTCGTCGTGCCAGCGGATCCGTTCCCGCGGCTGCTGGGCCGGGATCGGCGGCAACGGGCTCGGATCCCGCCGCAGCGGCACTTGTTTCACGTCCTGGATGAGCCGGAAGGCTTCGTACTTGTCGCGCCAGAATTCCGGCGAATAACGGCGTGCCGGCATGAGCTGGCCGCGGTTGTTCTCCTCGTAAATGATGTCGCCGCTCAGATCGCGCAGCGGCGTCTCGAGCACGTCGAAAATGAATTCCGGCCGGGTCGTGCCGCAGGAGGGACAGGCCCCGAGGTCGGCCCCGAATTGATGCTGATGCTCGGCCTCGGCGAAATAGCGCAGCATGTCGGTCGGCGTGCCGAAAAAGACGAGGCGGCCGCCTTTGTCGAGCAGAATCGCCTTGTGAAACATCTGAAAAATTTTCGAGCTCGGCTGGTGAATCGTGACGACAATGATTTTGTTGTGCGCCATCCCGCGGATGATCTCGATGACGTGCTCGGAATCCTTCGAGGAAAGACCCGAGGTCGGCTCGTCGAAAAGGTAGACGTCGGCTGAGCCAATCATGTCGAGGCCGATGTTGAGCCGTTTGCGCTCGCCGCCGCTCAGGGTCTTTTTTACCGGGCTGCCGACGATGCTGTCGCGCCGCTCGCTCAGGCCGAGTTCGATCAGTTTGCCTTCGAGGCGGCGAGTGCGGTCGCGCCGCGAGAGGTGCGGCGAGCGAATGGCGGCGGCGAACTGGAGGTTTTCGCCGATCGTCAGGTGCTCATCGAAGGCATCGTCCTGCGGGATGTAGCTGACATAGCGCTTGAGAGCATCGAGATTGTCGTAAAGCGGCTGGCCATTGAGCAAAATCTCGCCGCGGCTCGGTTGCTGTTGGCCGCCCAGGACGCGCAGCAGGGTGCTCTTGCCTGAGCCGCTCGCGCCCATCACGCAGACGAGCTCACCGCGGCTGAGGGCGAAGCTGATGCCTTCGAGCGCGACGTCGCTGTTGCTGAAGCGATGGTTGACGTCGACCACCTCCAGGCTGCGAATGATGTTGCGTTCTTCTTCGATGATCCGCTCGGAAAAATCGCAACGCAGAAACTGGCCGACGTCGATCCGGATGGTGTCGCCGTCGCTCAGCGGCGCGGTCGTGCGCACCGCGTCGTCGCCGACCATGATCGGGCGATCCGACTCCAGCACTTCGAGAACGCCGACGCGTTTGTCGTAATCGCAGGAAATTTTCAGGAGAACGTCGCCCGCTGTCCCCGGCGAGAGCAGGATGTCGTCTTCCTCGAGCAGGCTCGGGTTGTTTGAGACGAGGTACTCGGACTTCGAGGCCTTGAGCTGGAAGCGTCCGCCTAACGCCCGCGCCCGGCGGCGCAGATCGAACAAATCCATCTCGGTATCGTTATGAAAGATGATGCGGTCATCGAGCGACGCTTCCACCTCGGTTCTCGCTTTGAGTTTGACGCCGTTGAGCGTCGCCTTCACGTCGCGCAACGCCTTGACCTTGACCTTGAGCCCGAAGGTGACCTCGAGAGAACTCTCGCGCGTTCGCGAGCGCTCCAGCTCCACTTCGTCGGAGTCTTTGTTCACCCGGACGAAAATCTGCGGGAGCGAGACGTTTTTTTTCGCGTTGAAATAGGTCGCGAGATCCTGAAAGGAAAGGACGTAATCGCCGACCAGGATGCGTTGCCCGGGATAGATGCGGCAAAAGCCGCCGCGGACGAGCGGCCGGCCCCGGACGGAAACGGCCTGGGCGCTGTAATTCTTGAGCAGGATGAGGTCGTGATAACGAAAGGCGAGCAGGCGATCGTTCCCGGAGAGACTCTTGAGCACGACATCGGAGTGGCCGTTAGGCCCGAAGGAAATCGCTTCGAGCGGTGAGGCCCCGCGCTGGTAGATCTGCTGGTCGGAATCCTCCGAAGCGTTGAGTTGATAAACGATGTCGATCGCCTGGGCGGCCATCCCGAGCTGTGACATGAAAGAGTAGAAGGCGACGACCTGGTCCTGCTTCAGCCCGGCTTGCGAGATCAGATCGTAGAGCTGGACCCCGAGCATGATCTTGCGATCGACGCTGAGCGAAGCGGCGAGCTTTTGCGCCATGGCGGAGAGATCCTGCTGCTCGTAGAGCGCCTGTCGAAAGAGCATCCGCAGCTCCGAGTAGACCGCCTCCGGGTAATCGTAACGCAAAAAGCCGAGGCTGGAGTCGATCTCTTCCTCGAGCAGGACGCCGTCGGCCTTCGAAAAGCTGGCCAGGACCTGAATGAGGAGCGGGAGAAGATTGGGGCTTTCCGCCACGCTCCGCGGTTTGCGCAGGGCGCGCCGCATCCAGAGCCGCCCGCGGCGGCGCAGCCGGTAGGCGAGCGGAGTGACGCGCTGGACGGCGCGATCGATCTTATCGGCAAGAGTGGAAGCGGTTTCCGACATCAGATGGCAGCGGCCAAAATACCTCTGGCCGGCAGGAGGCGCAACGCAGCGGCCCGGCTCCTGCTCTTTTGCAATGGCTCCGGCTTCATGATAATTTTCGCGTTCGCGTCTTTCCTAGCGTAGCATTTTCCATGGCTCAGCCCGAACGCAATTCCCAAAAAGACAACAAACGGGGAGGCGACCCTAACTTTAACTGGCGCGGGGTCATCCTCTTTGCGATCGCCTTTGCCCTCATCGGCCTGGCCGTTCTTTTCCGCGGCGGTACCGGCTACGGGGCGGAGGAAGACGTGCCCTACAATCGCTTTCTCGATTTGCTGGAACACAAGCAGATCGTGAACGATCCGAAGTTCCCACTTCGCCTCGTGGTGGAGGAGGGCCATCCGACCCAAACCATCCGCGGCGCCTATACCCGGCCCGGGGTGGGGAACGCGCCCGCTCAGCAGGTGCCTTTCCGCACCACGGTGTATCTGAATTTCACGACCGATCTCCAGGAAAAATTGGATAAAGCTGGCGTTCCGATCACCATCCGAACCGAGTCGAACGTGCTCGCCCAGGCTCTCCTTGGCTTTGTCCCGATTGCCGCTTTTCTGCTCATTCTTTATTTCCTTTTCCGGCAACAGATCCGGATGGCCGGCAAGGGCGCGCTCAATTTCGGCAAATCCAAGGCTCGGATGCTGGCGCGGGACAAGAACAAGATCACCTTTCGCGACGTCGCCGGCGTCGAGGAAGCGAAGGACGAAGTCCAGGAGCTGGTCGAGTTCCTGCGTGACCCGAAGAAGTTTCAAAAACTCGGCGGCCGCATCCCGAAAGGCGTGCTGCTCGTCGGGCCTCCCGGCACCGGCAAGACCCTCCTCGCCCGCGCCATCGCCGGCGAGGCGGATGTGCCGTTCTTTTCCATCAGCGGATCGGACTTTGTGGAGATGTTCGTCGGCGTCGGCGCCAGCCGGGTGCGCGACATGTTTGAGCAGGGCAAGAAATCGGCGCCCTGCATTATTTTCATCGACGAAATCGACGCCGTCGGCCGTCATCGCGGTCACGGTGTGGGCGGCGGTCACGACGAACGCGAGCAGACCCTGAATGCGTTACTCGTCGAGATGGATGGCTTCGACACGCAGGAAGGCGTGATCATCATCGCGGCAACTAACCGGCCCGATGTGCTCGATCCCGCCCTGCTCCGCCCCGGCCGCTTCGATCGGCAGATCACGGTCAATCTTCCCGACGTCAAAGGCCGCGAAGAAATCCTGCGTGTTCATTCCAAAAAAGTGAAACTGGCGGAAGGCGTCGATCTCGCGGTCGTCGCGCGCGGCACGCCCGGCTACTCCGGCGCGGAGCTGGCCAACGTGATCAACGAAGCGGCGCTCCTCGCGGCCCGCCGTGGGTTGAAGGGCATCACTCTTTCCGAGCTCGAGGAAGCGCGCGATAAGGTGCGGTGGGGCAAGGAACGCCGCAGCTTGGCGCTGAGCGAAAAGGAAAAGACCAACACCGCCTACCACGAAGCCGGCCACGCCCTTTTGCTCGAACTGCTCGAGCACACCGAGCCGCTGCACAAGGTCACGATCATCCCGCGCGGCCCGTCGTTAGGCTCGACCATGTGGCTGCCGATAGAGGACAAATACACCCAACGCCGCAAGGAGCTGATCGACAGCCTGGTCGTGAGCATGGGCGGTCGGGTGGCGGAGGAAATTGTCTTTGGTGACGTCACGAGCGGCGCGCGGGGCGACATCCAGATGGCGACCCGCCTCGCGCGCAAGATGGTTTGCGAATGGGGCATGAGCGAACACATGGGCATGGTCGAGTACGGCGAGCACGAGGATTACGTTTTCCTCGGACGCGACATTTCCCGGGCCCGTGATTACAGCGAAGCGACCGCCGAGCAGATCGACGGCGAAGTGCGCAAACTGGTGGATAACGCCTATGCGCGCGCCAAAGAAGTCCTGGTCCAGAACCGCGAGACGTTGGAAGTGATCGCGAAAGCGCTCCTCGAGTTCGAGACCCTCGATGGCGCGCAGATTCGCGAGATCATCGAGCACGGCCGGCTGATCAACCCGCCGCCGGGACCGCCAGCTTCCGGGACGAAATTGTCGCCCGAGAAGCCGCCCAAACAGGTGGTCGTCGCGCCCGGTGTGACACCGCCGTTGCCGGGCGGGTTGAGCGGCGCGCCCGCCTAACGGCCCCGCGCCGCCTTTAGGGTGGCCGCCATTTGGTAGGGCGAGGCTCCGTCGAGCCGGAGGGAGGATGTCGCTTCAGTTGCCCCGTGCCCTCTCCAGCTCGACGGCGTCTCGCCCT
>DATBDG010000138.1:0-7859 GCA_036270055.1 Chthoniobacterales bacterium | reverse complement strand
ACGTCGTAGCCTCTGGGCGTGATCTTCAGGATCGGCCGCACCGCAACCATACTCGCGCTTTGCCTCTCGTTAGGCTTGCACTGGCTGGCCCTGCAATCGGTCGCCTGGACGACCATGCTGGTAGCGAATGTGCGCCACACTACCCTGACTGAAGCGGTTGCCAAAACCTTCGACGGCGCCCATCCCTGCGATCTCTGTCAGGCCGTCGCCGAGGGCAAGAAATCGGAAAAGAAATCCGACCTCTTGCCGAAGGTGTCGAAGATGGATCTCATCTGCACGACCCGCATCTGGCTCTGGCTGCCGCCCTGGAGCGCCTACGATTTTGCCGCTTTGCCTTTTTCGATTCCGGAGTTTTCTCACGCTCCGCCCGCGCCACCTCCCCGCGCCCTCCTCGGGTAACTAACACTCGTTAGTCTCGGCTGCACCGGCGTGTGCCGGAGCGCAGCTTTTCCCAATTCCAAACGGGATGGCCACGCCGCAGGCGTCCGTCCCACTGCCAGCGGAGGAAATTGTTTTGCAACGATTTATCAGTCTCGGTTTGTTAGGCGCATTGACCCTCGCGTTCCCGCGGGCGGCCCGCGCCTGTGATTTGTGCGGCTGTTACACGCCGCAACTCGAAACGCTTTCGCCCCTTCAGGCGGAAGCGGCCCGCTCCTGGACGAGCGGAGTTTACGGCGCGGTCGCGGAGCAGTTCACGCATTTTGGTACCCTGCAATTCGAGGGCGACGAAGTGCCCAACCCGACCGATCAACACCTCGACAGCTCGATCACCCAACTGGTGGGCGCTTACACCTTCAACAGCCGCTTCGCTCTCCAGGTGAACATCCCGTTGATCTACCGCTCCTTCGAGCGGCCCGAAGGTTTCGCGATCGATCGCGGCACCGAATCGGGCCTCGGCGACATCTCGCTCCTTGGCAAATTCGTCCTTTTTCACGTCGAGAAAGGCGGCGGGCGGACGGTCAATTTCGACGACCCGAAATCGCCGCGGATCGAAATTGTCGGACCGGATTTTACCTGCTCGGGGGTTTTGATCGGCGGGGTGAAATTTCCCACCGGGGACAGCAGCCGGCTGAAGGAGGAATTCAACGAAATCGAGATCGAAGGCGCGCCGGAGAGCGGGATTCACGGCCACGACCTGACGTTAGGCACTGGCTCCTACGACGGAATTTTCGGCGGGCAATTCGCCCTCCGTTACAAGAATTTCTTCTTCGAGCAGGACCTGCAATTCACCCTGCGCGGTGATGGCCTGCACCAATACCACTTTGCTAATGATCTTTCCTGGAGCGGCGGCCCTGGCTACTATTTCGTGCGCACGCCGCAGGCCATCGTCGGCCTGCAGGGCATCATCTCCGGCGAATACAAGGACGTCGATCGCTTTCAGGGGAAGGTGGCGGAAGACACCGGCATCACTTCGATTTTCGCCGGGCCGCGGCTCCGCGCGTCGTTAGGCAGAATCAGCGCCGAAGTTGCGGTTGAAATCCCGCTCTCGATCGACAACAGCGCGCTCCAGGCCGTGCCCGACTACCGGATCAGCGCCGCGTTCGCCCTTCGCTTTTGAGGCGCCGCGCTTGACGCGACCGCGGCGGGCGCGGGCGGCGATTGACTAACGATGAACGATGCGCTCGAGACGCTGGCCATGCATTTGTCTCCTCGTCGGCGCCCTCTCCGCCCTCTGCATGGCGATCGACGAACTCTGCGACCATCCCCAGCAGATGTGGATCATGAACCTGGTCTGGCCGATCACCGGCCTCTACGCCGGGCCGCTCGCCCTCTGAGGTTATTACACCGCCGGGCGGCGATCGACGAAGGCCGCGGTCGAGCAGGCAAAGGAGCGCAAGGAAGAGCCGCCCGGGAAAAAGAAACCGTTTTGGCAGATGGTCGCGCTCGGAGCGACCCATTGCGGCGCCGGCTGCACCGTGGCTGACATCGTCGCCGAATGGACCCTCTTCGTTTTTCCGCTCACTCTCTTCGGGATGAAAATTTTTGGCTCTTGGACGGTGGATTATTTCGTCGCCCTCGCCTTCGGGATCGTCTTTCAATATTTCACGATCGCACCGATGCGCGGGCTGTCGTTAGGTCCCGGCCTCGCGCAGGCGGCGAAGGCGGATTTTCTTTCGCTCACCGCCTGGCAGGTGGGGATGTATGGCTGGATGGCAATCGCAACTTTCCTCATCTTTGGTCACGAGATCGAAAAGACGAGCCCGGTCTTCTGGTTCATGATGCAGATCGCGATGATGGTCGGTTTCCTCACCGCCTATCCCGTGAACTGGTGGCTCCTGCGCTCCGGGATTAAGGAAGAGATGTGATCGCACGGCACGCCGGAGCGACCTGCGGGTCGGGGGCGGCCAAACCTCGCGTTGACTAAGGCGCCGCCTCGCGCTTCGCGCCCGCCGCCAGATTTGCAACTCGCCCCTCGCGCGCTACCCTCGCCGGACTGGGATGAATTTCGCCGAACTGAAACGGCTTTACGATCAGCCGCTCTTTGATCTTATCTCGCAGAGCCGCGCCTTGCACCTCGGGCATTGGCGGGGCGAACAGGTGCAGCGCTGCAGCCTGCTCTCGATCAAGACCGGCGGGTGCAGCGAAGACTGCGCCTACTGCGCGCAGAGCGCCCATTATTCCACCGGACTCGAGCGCGAAGAATTGATGTCGGTAGACGAAATCATGAGCGCGGCGCAACGGGCGCGGGCCCAGGGGGCGACCCGTTTTTGCATGGGCGCGGCCTGGCGCGGGGTGCGCGACGGGACGGCGAAATTCGAGCAGGTGCTGGAGACGGTGCGGGAAGTGAGCCGGCTCGGGATGGAAGTCTGCGTCACCCTGGGCGAGATCGGGCCGGACGAAGCGCGGAAACTTAAAGCCGCCGGCGTCACGGCCTACAATCACAACATTGACACCTCACCGGAATTTTATCCCGAGATCGTCAGCACGCACCGTTTCGCCGACCGCCTAACGACCATCGCCGCCGTCCAGAAAAGCGGGATGTCGGTCTGCTGCGGCGGAATTGTCGGGATGGGCGAAACGGCCGACGACCGCCTCCGGATGCTCGAAGTCCTGAGCAATTTCGATCCACAGCCGGAGAGCGTGCCGATCAATTGCCTGATGGCGATGCCGGGCACCCCGCTCGAGGGACAGCCGCCGATCGATATCTTCGATCTCGTTAGGCTGATCGCGCTGACCCGCCTCGCCATCCCGCGGGCGCGCGTCCGCCTCGCCGCCGGGCGAACCCGCCTGACGCGCGAAGGCCAAGCCCTCTGCTTTTTCGCCGGAGCCAATTCGATTTTCTACGGCGACAAACTGCTGACCGCGCGCAATCCGGCGGCCGACGCCGACGTCGCGCTCCTGCGCGAGCTCGGGCTGCAGATCGAGCCGGGCGAAGAACCGGCCGAAATTCGCGATTGACGGCTTCCGTCGCGCCTCTCCAGCCCGGGCACCTTGGCCGGCGTTCTTCTGCCCAAACACCGGACGGATTCGCCAATTCGATTGGACTCTTCTCGGCGGTGATTCTAAGACCGGTCTCGGGCGCGACATCTATATTGATTGCCCTCGCGACCGAGGCCTCTGCCTCGTTTTCCAACCGGACCGTCGCCCGGCGATCGTTAGGCCGCGGCGGCCGTGTGCGCGACGAGGCTGCCGTACAACCGCTCGTAGCTTTCGGCCGCCAGGGCCCAGGAGAAATCGAGCGCGATCGCGCGTTTCATGAGGCGTTCCCATTCCTCGCGATCGACGAAAACTTCTTTGGCGCGCTTGATCGCGTCCCAGAAAGGCTCGCTCCCGTATTCGTAAAAAAGGAAGCCGTAACCCGAGTCGGTTGAGGGATCGTAGTCGGCGATGATCTGCTCCATCCCACGGGTGCCGCGCGCGACCGGCAGGACGCCGTATTTCAAGCTGTGCATGGCGCTAAAGGCTCCGGGCTCGACCCGCGACGGGATGAGGGCAAGATCGCTCCCGCCCTCGATGAGGTGGGCGAGCGCTTCGTCGTAATCGTGCTGGTAGGCGAGGCGATCGGGGTACTTGCGCGCGGCGATGGCGAGCGCAGTCTCATAGGCGGGCTCGCCTTTGCCGAGAATGACGAGGCGCACGTCGTCAACCAAAAGGCGATCGAGCACCGGCATGAGAATGTCGAAGCCTTTCGCCTCCACGACCCGCGTGACCATGCCGAAAACCGGCCCGCGCGGCGCGGGCGCGAGTTTCAACTGGTCGAGGAGCGCATTGCGCGAGGTGGCCTTGAGCTCGAGCTTGTCCGGGCCGTAGCGCGCCGGGAGAAGTTTGTCGGTCGTCGGATTCCAACGCTTATAATCGGCTCCGCCGAGGATGCCGCGGAGGCGGTGGGAATGTTCGCGCAGAACCATGTCGAGGCCTTCGCCTAACGAGGGTGTCTGGGCCTGGTGCGCGTAGGATTCGCTCGAGAGGACAATCCGATCGGCGAAGAGGATGCCGCCCTTGAGAAGATTGAGCCGCCCGAAAAATTCGACCCCGGTCGGTTCGAAATAGCGCCCCGGCAGATTCGTCAGGGCAAAATCCCAAGTATCGAAATTCCCCTGCTCGGCCAGATGATGAATCGAGAGCACGGTGGCGAAGGGCAAGCCGCGGGCGTGCACGAGGACGGGGACAAGAGCCGCCGACCAGTCGTGGCAATGCAGGATCTCGGGCGTGGGCGTCATGCGCCGCGCCAGTTCGACCGCGGCTTTGCTGAAAAAGATGAAGCGGGCGGCGTTGTCGGGATAAGGCTCGCCTTTTTCCATGTAGACCCCGGGGCGATCGTAAAGCTCGTCGCAGCGGACGAAAAAAATCTGCAGATCCTCGGCGGTGCGGCCTTCGAGGAGCTCAGCGGAGAGGACTTTCTCGCCTAACGGAATCTCCAGACTGACGCGGAGCGGTTTGGTTTTGATCTTCTTGTTCTGGCGAACCTCGCGGTAGTAGGGCATGGCGAGCGCGATCTCGTGGCCGCGCGCTTTCAGCTCGCGCGGGAGAGCGACGAGGACATCGGAGAGGGCGCCGGAGCGGGCGAGCGGCCAGCCCTCGCTGCTGATCATCAAAACTTTCATCGGTGAAAAAGAGAGTGGGGAAGGGGAAAATGTTCAACGCTCAACGCTCAACGTTCAACGTTTTTCCCCTATTCCACGGCAAGGTATTCCGCCCGGACCCAACGAAGCGCTTCCTCCCGGTCGCGCAGCGTTCCTTCCAACTGCCGCGTCTCCACCGCCTCGAGAATTTCGCCAAACTGCGGTCCTGGTTTCATCCCCATCGCGATCAGGTCGTCGCCTTTCACGAGCGGCGGCGGGATGATTGGTTCGTTGGCGAATTCCGCCGCCTTCGCTTTCAGGAACTCGTAGTTGTCGAGCATCCGGTGGCTCCCGAGACAATCGACCCGGTGCAGCTCGAGTTCGTCGGCAAAGTGCGGCCGGGCCATGAAACGCTTGAGGCGCGAGATCCGCATGTTGGGCACGTCCTTGAAGACCATGTGCTGATCGACCGCTTCGACCGTGGCCTCGATTTCCAACCGGGAAAAACGGAGCCGCTGCATGACCGACTCCGTCATGGCGGCGCCGAGCTTGTCGTGCCCGCTGAAACGAATCCGGCCGGTTTCATCGACGCTTGCGGTCGCCGGCTTGCCGATGTCGTGCAGGAGAACGCTGAAAACGAGCGGAACCGAAACCTCGTCAGGCAAGAGTGAGAGCATGAGCCGGGTATGGCTAAAGACGTCGCCTTCGGGGTGAAACTGCGGCGGCTGTTCGCACCCTTTGAGCGCTTCGATCTCCGGCAGGATCGCTTTCATCAGTCCGCTCGCATCGAGCAGGTCCCAGCCGCGCAGTCGCTGCCGGGAAAGGAAAATCCGGACCAGCTCTTCGCGGATTCTTTCCGCGCTGATGCGTTCGATCGTGCCCGCCGACCTAACGATCGCTTCCCAGGTGGCCGGTTCGATTTCAAACTCGAGGACGGTTGCGAAGCGGACGGCGCGCAGGAGTCGAAGCCGGTCTTCCGCGAAACGTTGCGCGGGATCGCCGATCGCCCGGACCAGGCCGGCGACGAGATCTTCTCGCCCCCCGACGAAGTCGATCACCTTGTTGTTAGGCGGATCGAAGAACATCCCGTTGATCGTGAAATCGCGCCGGCGGGCGTCTTCTTCCGGCGACGAAAAATTCACCGCCACCGGATGGCGCCCGTCGAAATAAGCGCCATCGGAGCGAAAGGTCGCGACCTCGAATTGGAAATCATTTTCCAGCACGACGATGACGCCGAAATGCGCCCCGACCGCGTAGGTGCGCGGAAAGATTTTTTGCACTTCCTCCGGGCGCGCGTCGGTCGCGACATCGATGTCTTTCGGCTGCCGGCCGCGGACGAGATCGCGCACACATCCGCCCGCGAAGTAGGCGGTGTGCCCGGCGGCGCGGAGGCGGTCGACAAGCGCGCGGGCGGTCGCTTCCATCGGGCTTGTCGGATTCACGGCCTAACGTCGCCGTTCCCTCGCTGGCTGTCGAGAGCCCTCCATCGGTGGGGCGAGACGCTGTCGAACCGGGAGCGAGAGCGCTCCAGTGGTGGGGCGAGACGCTGTCGAGCCGCGCGCGGCGCCAACCTTAGTTCACCGTCGTCGCTCCTTTCCGCGAATCGCGGAAGGAATACACCATGAAGCAGACGACCGCGATGCAGATGCAGGAATCGGCGACGTTAAACGCCGGCCAGGGATGGGCGAAAGGGAGGTGCAAATCGAAGAGGAGAAAATCGATCACATGGCCGTGGAGCAAACGGTCGGTCAGATTCCCGAGAACGCCGGCCAAGAGGAGACCGAGAGCGATGCGCCGCCAAGGATCGACCGGCCCGGGGCGCAGGAGGAGGAACGTCACGACGAGGAGCGCGATACAGGAGAGGGCGATGAAAAATGTGTTGTTATTACGGAAGGAGCCGAAGGCGGCGCCGGTGTTGGTGACATGGACCAGCTCGAAGAAACCGGGGATGAGCACGCGCGGATCGGAAGGATCGACGAAATGGAGGACGAGTTGTTTCGTGATCTGGTCGAGCGCGTAAAGCGGGAGGGTGAGAAGGAAGAAAATTTTCACGCCCGCGCCTCCACGACCGACGCGCAGCGGTCGCACAATTCGGGATGGGCGGCGATCGTGCCGACGGTCGCTCGATGGCGCCAGCAACGGGCGCACTTTTTGTTAGGCGTCTGCCTGATCGAGGCGACCGGTTCTTCGCCCGCCTCGAGCGTGAGGTCGCTCAGGATGAAGAATTCGTCCAGCTCCTCGCGCGGGATGGCGGCAGCGAAGCGTTCGTCGCAGCGCAGCACGACCGCGGCTTCGAGCGCGTTGCCGATCAATTTTTTCTGGCGCGCTTTCTCCACCGCCTGGCCGATGACGCCGCGGAGTTTGAGCAATTCCTCAACCTGCTCCCTAACGACCAGATCACGCAGGTTGCCCTGCACTTCGGGAAAGAGCTGGAGATGGACGGAGCCGCGGCCGTCGTCGCGGTAGCCCCACGCTTCCTCGGCGGTGAAAACAAGGATCGGAGCGAGCAACTGACAAAGCGCCTCGAAGATCTGCAGCATGGCGCTCTGGGTCGCGCGGCGGCGCGGCGAGTTGGGCGCGTCGCAATACATCCGGTCTTTCGTGATGTCGATGTAGAGACTACTCAGGTCGACGGCGCAGAACTGGTTGAGCGTGTGATAGACCTTGTGAAATTCGTAGGCGCCGTAAGCGGCGCGGCATTCTTCGATTACCTGCTGGAGCCGGTCGAGAATCCAGCGATCGGTGATTGTAGCGGATGGTTCTTCGCTCAGCGACGCTCTTCGGCGGTCATCGACCGCCGCTCCAGGAGAGTCGGCACCAAAATCGTGCAGGTTGCCTAACAAGATCCGGAGGGTG
>DATBDG010000137.1:0-3454 GCA_036270055.1 Chthoniobacterales bacterium | reverse complement strand
TTTAGCAACGTGCGATAGGGCGCCGCCTTGTCGGGTTTGTTCCAGGCTTCGTACAGCTTGGCGAGTCGCTGCAGGGCCAGTTTCGTGCGCGGGCTGTTGGCGGCCTGGGAGTTCTTCAGGCTCTCGTAGCTGACAAGGAGGAACCGCTCGGCTTCGGCAAATCGCTTTTGCGCGGTCAGGAATTCGCCCAGCCCGCCATTGGCGGTCGCGCATAAAAAATGTGTCTCGGGCACATTCTCCGTCCGGATTCGCACGGCTTCGCGCAGCAGTCTCTCAGCTTCATCCGTTCGGTTGGTCTGACTGTAAATTAATCCCTGCACCATCAAGGCCGTCGCGTAATTGATGAATTGCGGGCTGGTCGCCGCTCGATAAATCTTCAGGGTTTCGTAGATGCTGGCTTCCGCCTCGGCGTAATTGCCTTCCGCGAAAAAAGCTTGGGCCTGCAATCGAATATTATCGCCGAGTTGCAGATTCGCAGCGTTGTAAAGTTTTCGGTAAATTGCCTCGGCCGCGCGCAGGTTTTTGAGCGACTCTCCGGTCTGACCATTTTCCAGCAGAAAACTTCCGAGGCCCGTCAGGTTTACCGCCAGTTCGGGCGTTCCTTCGTTGTGGTCTCTCCGCATGGCCACGACTTTTTCCCGGACAATCTTGATGGCTTCCGGAAACTTTCCCTGGTCGGCCAAGGTGAGCGCGAGAACGGCTTGCGCGACTCCGAGGCTGCCAATTCTCTGTTCCGAAACATACGGACGCAACGCCACATCCTCACGCAGAAGACTTTCGGCCTCCTTGGAATCGCCTTGGGCCCGGCGCAAAAGGGCGAAACCATTCAGCGCCCAACAGAGATGGTCCGCGCTCAACGTCCCTTTCTTTTGCGCCGCGCGCAGACGGGGAAGGTGCGTCAGATAAAATTTGTTCGCATTGGCATAATCTCCCTTTGCGCCCGCCCAAAGGCCTGCCAATGACACGCCTGTCTTGAGTGTTTCAATCCCGTCGTCACCGAAGATTCGTGTCTCGGCCTGGAGAGCGGCCATGAGATTCTGTTCGGCCAGGTCGTATTGCCCGAGCGAGAGATACGTCTCGCCGACGATCCGTTGTAACTCCGCTTTGACTTCCGGCTGATCCGATAATTCGCGGGTGGCCAGTCGCTTTGACGCGTCGTCCAGGACATCTTTGACCGTGGGCTGTTTGCCTAAGGCCCGCTCAGGGCTGGAGGCGAGCAGTGTATTTTGTAGGAATCCGCTAATCGCTTCGGCTTTGGACCTCTCGCGCTGGGTCGAGCGGACTTCCATAAGCGTCGCGACAATTCCGCCGACCAGACTCAACAGGACCAGCGCGGCGGCGGCGACGCCCAGCCGGTGGCGATTGACGAACTTGGAAGCGCGATAGGCAGCGGTGTCTTTGCGTGCGATGACCGGCAGGCCCTCAAGATGACGTCGAATGTCTTCGGAAAATTGCCCGGCCGAAGCGTAGCGACGCCCCGGTAACTTTCGCATCGCCATGAGCACGATGTTGTCGAGGTCGCCCTTGAAGGATTTCTGGTTTCTGATTGCCGCAGCGGTGCTGGGCCGTTCGGGCTCCTGCTCGGTAATGGCTCGCCCGATCTCCTCGGCGCTGCGGGTTTTGAGACGGTAGGGAAGCTGTCCGGTCAGAAGTTGATATAATAATACCCCTAACGAATAAACGTCGCTCGCCGTCGTGATTCGGTCGCCCTTGACCTGCTCGGGACTCGCATATTCGGGCGTCATGACGCGCAGGCCGGGAAGAGTTTGGGTGAACAATTCGTTTTCGGCGGTGAGCAGCTTGGCGATCCCGAAATCGAGCAGCTTGGGCTCTCCATCCTGGGTCACGAGGATGTTCGACGGTTTCAGGTCGCGATGAATGACCAGGTTCTGATGTGCATAGGTCACCGCCGCGCAAACCTTGCGAAAGAGGTGGAGGCGCGCCGCGGTGGGCAGTGCCTGCGCGTCGCAGAATGTGTGAATGGGTTCGCCTTTCACGTACTCCATCACGAAGTAAGGCAGCCCGTCATCGGTCGTTCCACCGTCGATGAGGCGCGCGATGTTGGGGTGATCGAGCTGGGCCAGAATCTGTCGTTCGTTGCGAAAGCGGCGCAGGATGTCCTCCGTATCGAGGCCGCGCCGGATGACTTTGATCGCGACCTCCTTGCGGTATTCGTCATCCGATCGCGCGGCGAGATACACCGCGCCCAAACCGCCCCGTCCGATTTCGCGGATAACGTGGTAGGGGCCAAACTGACGGTTAGCTAACTGTTCCTCGCGCGCGTCTGGAAATAAATCGCGCGGAATCTCGAAAGCGGGCTGCTCGATGAAGCCGTCGGTTTGTTCGTCCGATTCGAGCAGGGATTCTATTTCGCTGCGGAGAGCTTCATCGCCGCCACATTCCCTTTCGACGAAAGCCGCGCGTTGGTTCGGATCGAGATCGATAACGGCCTCGAACAGTTTCTTGACGCGGCCCCAGCGCTCATCCTCGAGCCGCATCGTTCTCCCCAGACATTATTTCCCGCCGTAGCCAGGCTTTGGCCATGCGCCATTCGCGTTTCACCGTGCTCGGAGAAACATCCAGCACTTCGCCGATTTCTTCGTTCGTCAGGCCACCGAAGAAGCGCAATTCGACGATCTGGCTCTGACGCGGGTCGAGCGCGAGCAGATCTTTGAGCGCGTCGTCGAGCGCAATTAGGTCGACGCCGCGTTCCAGGGAAGGCGCGAGCGCTTCATCAAAAGCCAGCTTGTCCCAGCCGCCGCCGCGCTTTTCCGCGCGATGGGAGCGAGCATAGTCTACCAGGACGCGACGCATGACCTGCGCGGCCACGCCGAGGAAGTGCGCGCGGTTCTGCCAGGTGGTGGTGCTTTGATCGACGAGGCGCAGATAAGCTTCGTGGACAAGACCTGTCGCCTGCAAGGTGTGATCCGGGCGTTCTCGCTGCAGATATTGGCGGGCGAGTTGACGCAATTCTTCGTAAACGAATGGCATCAGTCGGGCCGCCGCCTCGGGATCGCTTTTGCTCCAATCGATCAGCATGCGAGTCACGTTTTCGCGTGCCGGAGATGAGATCATGTGGGTGAAGTTTGCTGCGATCGTGAGGCGTCCCGCACTCTGCCGATTGAGCCCCCAGAGTACTACAAAGGGCGCAGGCGGAGCAACTCTATTCTCCGCGAGCATGGCCCTCTCCCTTGAGCGGGCAAAATAAACGAGAAGTTCTTGGCCCCTTTTCAGATCGGTCGCCGCTTTAGCTCAATGAATGGGCAACGAGCCGACATCTGAACATCTCCGCCCACCGCTCGGAATCGCACGTCGAACTATGAAAACGCTCCACTCTTGTCTTTTGCTCGTCACCGCGCTTGCCCTCGGCCTGCTCGCTCACACCGCCTCCGCACAAACCGCCACTTGGAACGCGGCTACCGGGTTTTGGAGCAACGCTTTAAATTGGAACCCC
>DATBDG010000136.1:0-7817 GCA_036270055.1 Chthoniobacterales bacterium | reverse complement strand
AGATGACTCGGCGCGGTGCCGGTTGGGATGATGGCGAAGTGATCGGAGATTTGGGCGTTGTTAAAGATGCGTTTGTTTGGGCGGACCCAGCCATTGTCGAGCACGGTCAATCCATGTGTGGCCAGATCGCTCTGCAGTCTGCCTAACGTTTGCTTGCAGGTGGCAACGTAATCCTCCGGCAGGGCACGCGAATCGGTGCGCGGGTAAGTAATGACCTTGTGCCGCTCGTAAAGGGCCTGCGCGATTTGCAGGGTGCGGCGGGCGGAAAGGCCAAAGCGATTGTTCGCTTCGCGCTGCAGGGTGGTGAGGTCGTAGAGGCGAGGCGAGGCCTGGGTTGACGACTTTTTCTCCTCGCTGACCCTCGCCAGCGGCTCCCCCTGACAGGCGGCGAGAGCGGCTTCGGCAATTGCTTTATCCCAGACGCGATCGACGCGGTCGTGCTCGTTGTTTTCGTCTTTTTTGAAGTTCGGGCGCTGATAGATGCCTTCGTAGGTTCCCTTCGCGATTTCAAATTTCGCGATCACCCGCCAGAAATCCTGCGGCTTGAAATTGCGAATCTCCAGCTCGCGGTTGAACACGATCGCGAGCGTCGGGGTCTGGACGCGGCCGACGGTGGCGACATTGCCGGCGCGCGAACCGAACATGCGTTTCGTGATGGCGCGGGTGCCGTTGATCCCGATCAGCCAATCGCTCTCGCTCCGGGATCGCGCGGCATCGGCCAGGCCGGCCATTTGTTCGCCATCGCGCAAAGCGCGGAAGGCTTCCCGGATTCCTTCCGCAGTCATGGTCTGCATCCAGGCGCGTTTCACCGGCAGTTTCGACTTCGAAAGCTGGTAGAGATTTTGGAAAATCAGCTCGCCTTCACGCCCGGCGTCGCAGGCGTTCACGACTAGATCGATATCCTTACGGTGGAGAAGTTTCTTGAGCTGGTTGTAGCGGTCTTTGGAATCGGCCACCGGCTTGAGCCCGAATTTTTCCGGGATAATCGGGAGGGTCTCGAGCCGCCAGAAGCCGTACTTCTTCTTGTCGATGTCCTCGGGCATTTCGAGTTCGACGACATGGCCGACTGCCGACGAGATGACGTATTGGTCGTTCTCGAAGTGGTCGCCTTTCTTGGGAATCTTGCCGAGCGAGCGTGCCAGGTCTTGGGCAACACTGGGCTTCTCGGCGATGATGAGGGTTTTGGCCATGAAGGGATGCCAAGTAGACCTCCTTGGCGGGGTTTGCAAGTCACACTCGTGCTTCGTGCTCGTGATCGAAAACGACGAATCGAGCCCGATTACGATCACGCGCAGGAGCACGAGTCGCTAGGATAATTTCACGAAGTATTTGCCCGGCAACTGTTTGACCAGGTGCTTCAATTCGAGCCGGAGTAAGGCAGAGGAAACGGTCGCGCTGGGCAGCTCGCAGGTCGCCGCGATCCGGTCGATCGGGGTCTCGGTCGGATTAATTGCGTCGTAGACGCGCCGCTCATCGTCCGTCAGCTCCGGCAGCGGACGCGCGGCGGCTTCGGGCAGCTTTTGTTTTTCCGGGAGTAGAATTTGCAGGTCATCGAGAATGTCGCTCGCGTCCATCACCAGCTTGGCGCCCTGCTGGATGAGGCGATTGGAGCCGTGCGCGGTCGGTGCGTTGATGTGTCCCGGGACCGCGTAAACCGAACGGCCCTGCTCGATCGCCTGCGAAGCGGTGATGAGGGCGCCGCTGTTCAAGCCAGCTTCGACGACCAGAATGCCGTGGCTCCAACCGCTGATGATCCGGTTGCGCATCGGAAAGGTCTGGCGATCTGGCTCGACCGTCATCGAGAACTCGGAGACGATCGCGCCGTTGCCGGTGCGGATTTTGTCGGCCAGCGCGGCATTCTCCGGCGGATAAAGTTTCATCAAACCGGAACCGATAACCGCAATCGTGCGGCCCTTCGCGGCGAGCGCGCCTTGATGGGCGGCCGTGTCGATTCCGCGCGCCAGACCGCTGATAACGGTCAGGCCCGCGTAGGCAAGCTGATATGACAACTTCTTCGCGCACTCCGCTCCGTAATGGCTCGTGCGCCGCGAGCCGATGACGCCGATGGCGTGCTGATCACGCTCCGTCAGTTCACCCCAGACGTAGAGGACAATCGGCGGCGCATGGATCTCGCGCAGTTGCCGCGGATACGTTGGCGATTGCGCCGTGATCACTTCCGCGCCGAAATCGCGAATGCGCCCCAGCTCCGCACTCAGGTCGACCGTCGATTCCCAGTTCGCGATCTGTCCGGCGACTTCGTTGCCGACTCCCTCAACCGAGCGCAACGCACTCCGTTTCGCCGACAAGACGTGCTCCGGTGTTTCGAAAACCTCCAACAGCCTGCGCAATCGCACCGGCCCCATCGTCGGCAGCATGTTGAGCGCGATGGATGCTTCGGTGCTGTTCATGGGACGCAGCCGACGTTGCGGACCTCTCTCCTTGGCGCGGAATCGCGCGATCAGACCTAGAAGGGAATCTCGTCGTCGTCCGGCTCGGCGGCTGGGCCGCCTTTGGGAGGAGACGAGCTGCGGGCAGCGCCAGTCGAGCGGCCGCGCGGTTCTTCGTTCGGCGCATCGTCGCCGCCGCTGCCCGGGCGGCTGCCGAGCATCTGCATCGCTTCGCCCATTACTTTGAGCTTGCTCCGCTTTTGACCGGTCTGTTTGTCGTCCCAGGTATCGAGTTGCAGGCGGCCTTCGATAAAGACGGGGCGGCCTTTTTTTAAATACTCACCCGCCACTTCGGCGGTCCGGCCCCAGAAAGTGACGTCGACGAAGGTGACTTCTTCGCGCTTCTCGCCGCTGTCGAGGGTGTATTGGCGATTTACGGCAATCCCTAGATCTGTGACCGCGGTGCCCTTAGGCGTGTAACGAACTTCCGGGTCGCGGGTCAGATTGCCGAGAAGGAGAACTTTGTTGTAGCTGGCCATGCGCCTTTTCTAGCGAAGCTAGTTCGCCTCGGCCATCTTCTTTTTTGCCGGCTGCTCTTTTTTCTCCCGCAGCTTCTGGTAATGCTGCCGGTAAACCTCCGGGTCGAGCTTGAACTTGGCCTGTAGTTTTTTGATCAGGTCGGGGTCGGCGTGGAAGATGAAATTGACGTAGTAACCGGCGTCGAGCTCGCCCGCCGCGTAGGAAAACTGGCGCTTGTCCATCTTCTGGACCTGCTCGATTTGGGCGCCTTCTTTTTGAAATTCGGATTCGAGGCGGTCAACGATATCCTTCAGGTTGTCATCCTTGCCCTGGGTGTTGAGGACGAGGAGCGCTTCATAACGATTCTTCATTTTTCTTCGGATTCAGGTTGTTGGTTGAACAGATTCATCGCAGCAATCAGCCCTTTGTCGATGGCGCACTTCACCGCGTCGGCGGCCCGGCGAAGGGCGGAATTGAGGAGCGGTTGTTCTTCTTCAAAAAATCGGCTGAGCACGTAATCGGTCGCACCCTGGGTGGGGGCAGAGCCGATCCCGATCCGGAGCCTCGGAACCGCGTCCGTCCCGAAATGCTCGAGGATCGATTCGAGTCCGTTGTGGCCGCCGGCGCTGCCTTGCGTGCGCAGACGCAGCCGGCCGAGCGGGAGGGCGAAGTCGTCGAGCACGACGAGAATTTCTTCGGCGGCGATTTTGTAAAAGTTTGCGATCGCCGCGAGCGCTTCGCCGCTCCGGTTCATGTAGGTGGCGGGCTTGACCAGAATGACGTCGCTCTTCGCCCAGCCGGCTTTCCATTTCTCGGCATATTCCCACGGCAACTGCGCATCCGCCGCCAGCCGGTCGAGCACCATGAATCCAACATTGTGGCGGGTCCGTTGATATTCGCGACCGGGATTGCCCAACCCCGCGACCAGACGAATCCGAGTTTCGTTCACATCCGCTCCAGCGCGCGGCGCGGAAGTTATTTCTTCGCTTCCCTGCCCGGGGCCGCTGCGGCTGCCGCCGGTGCGGCCGCTCCTTCGGCGCCTTCCTTCTTCTCAGTGATGACTTCGGGACCAGTCGCCGTTTCGACCGCCACCGGTTCCTCTTCCACCGTCGGGGCGAGGACGGAGAAGACCGTCAGGTCGGGCGAGACCCGCGTCGTGACGCCCTGAGGCAGCGGGATTTCCTTCACGTGAATTGAGTCGCCGATATTGAGGTGCGAGACGTCAACCGCGATCACATCGGGCAGGTCGCTCGGGAGACATTCGATTTCGAGTGAACGAAGCGCTTGTTCGAGCAGGCCGCCGAAGGTCTTGACCCCTTCCGGCGTGCCGGTGGGCTCGAGCGGGACGTCCGCCTCGATCATTTCGTCCATCGATACGGCCTGAAAATCGACGTGCAGAATGTCGCCGCCGAGCGGCGAATGCTGCACTTCCTGCACGAGGGCGAGACGGCTGGGGCTTTCGCCGTCGATATCGAGCTCGACCAGGATGTTTTCGCCCGAGGCATGACTGAGCATGAGAGAAATGTCGCGCCGCGAAACCTGGAGCGGCTCGGTCTTCGTTTTGCCGCCGTAGATGACGGCGGGAATGCCGCCTTGCGCCTTGATCTTGCGCACCGCCGAGCGCCCTGTGCCAGTGCGTCGCCTCGCCGAAAGTTTTACTTGTTTAGCCATGGTATGAGTTTGCTATTGCGTGCCGGCGTCGATCTTGAAGAGCGAGGAAACGGACTCATCGTTATGAATTCGTTTGATGCTTTCCCCGAGCAGCTCAGAGACACAAAGCACCGTGATGGTAAAACCCTCCACGGTGCGGACCGGCACGCTGTTGGTCGTTATTAATTCCTTAATTTGGGATTTTTGCAACCGCTCGAGCGCGACATCGGCCAGGACGGCGTGGGCGACCCCGGCGTAGATGTCGAGGGCACCGTTTTTCTTCAGTAAGGTCGCAGCAGAAGTGAGGGTGCCGGCCGTCTCGGTGAGATCATCGACCAGGAGCACGTCGCAGCCTTCCACTTCGCCGATGAGGTAAAGCGCTTCCGTCTCCGTCGCGCTCTTGCGCTGCTTGGCCACGATCGCGAGGCTCGCGCCGAGTGCCTGCGAATAGGCGCTTGCCATTTTCAGCCCGCCCACGTCGGGCGAAACGACGACCGTTTTGCGGGTCAATTTCTCCCGCAGATAGGGAATCAAAACCGGGAGCGAATACAAATGATCGACCGGGATATCGAAAAAGCCCTGCACCTGCTGGGCGTGCAGGTCCATCGTCAGGACGCGATCCACACCCGCGGCGCAGAGGAGATTGGCGACCAGTTTGGCCGTGATCGGAACCCGCGGCTTGTCCTTGCGATCCTGGCGCGCGTAACCAAAAAAAGGGATGACCGCAGTGATCCGATCCGCGCTCGCCCGCCGCGCGGCGTCGACCATGATGAGCAGCTCCATCAGGTGTTCGTTCGTCGGCGGGCAGGTCGGCTGAACGATGAAGACATCGCGGCCGCGGATGTTCTCCTCGATTTTGACGTAGGTTTCGCCGTCGGGAAACGAACTGAGGGTGGCGTCGCCTAACGGCACTCCGATGCCTTTGCAGATGCGTTGGGCCAGCTCGCGATTGGCGGAGCCGGAGAAAATTTTCAGCTCAGGTTGAAGAGCGAACATGCGTCGAGGGCCGCTACCTTAGGCGGGAGTCGCGCAGCTTGGCAAAAGAATTGTAGCCGGGGGCGCTGACCCAGGCTTGGAAAAGGCGTCGCCAGCTCTGGCCCGGGGCCAGCGCCCCCCGGGCTACAACGACGCGCGGACCTTTGCCTTCTTCTCCTCGCAATCCTCGCGCAGGCGGCGGATCTCGCTCGCGAGCTGTTTCTCCAGTTGCTCGTACTCTGCGAAACTCCCGCTCAACCCCGCTTCCTCCATCTTCCCCTTCAGGAACAATTCTTTCTCCGCGATCTTCGCCTTGTAAGTCGAATCGATGTCGGCAATCTGCGCTTTTTGTTCGTCGGTCAGTTTGACCGTGGGCGCGCTCTTCTCCAGGCGCTCCATGGCCAGTTCGTAGGCTGATTTCATGGTCGGTGTGTCGTCTGGCAGACGATACACCGCCTGAACGCTAGTCGCACGTTGTCATGAAGGGCGGGAAACAACCAGCCGGGTCGGTCAGTTCGAGCGTGTGCTCGCCCGCGGCCGCGTTGTTGATCGAAAGTTGCGCGCGGTTACCGCTGATCGTCACGACGTTAGGCGCACCGTCGACCGAGATCGTGATCTGCTCGCCCGAGTAGCTCGTGTCGGTCAGGGTAAGCCGGGCCTGCAACTTATGGGCGCCGCTGCCAGTCGTCTTGCAGCGGACCTGGAACGAGACCAGATCTTCGCAGGGAATGCCGCCCCCGCCGCCGGTGATCAACGACGCCCATTTCGTCACCGTCATATCGATGGCTCCGGTGTCTGCATTATAGATCTGCCCCCCATCGAAGAGGTTGAACGCTGCATCGAAACGCAGCGGGCCCGAGGTCGGAATCTCGCTTCCGGTGTTGAAGACGAGGCCGCGATTTTTTTCCACCCCGGTCGCAGTATCGAGCACGAAAAGGATCAGATCGTTGCTGAAGGGCGCTGAACTGGTCCGGCCGATGACGAAGACGTTGCCCTCCGGATCCACCCGCACATCCGATGGCACATCGTAGCAGCCGACGCAGGGGTCGCCGTATGTGTGCGTCCAGAGCTGGGCTCCGGTCGCGGCGTCGCGCTTCACGGTGAAGAAGTCGTCATTGAAGTTCCCATCGTTCCCGTCCGGATCGCTCGCTCCGGTGATGAAGACACCCCCTACGCCATCAAGGAAAAGCCCGGTCGCGCTGTGGTCCTGGCCGAGAGCGTCATAGAACTGCCAGAGCAGTTGTCCGTCGCTGCTGCGCAGTTTGATCGTGCTGTATTTGTCGATGAAATCGATTCCGATCCCGGTCACGTAAACATCGCCCGCGGCATCGATTTCCATGTCGGCCGGGAAATCGCCTCCGGCCACCCCCCACGTCGCTGTCCACAGGGTAGCGCCATTGCTCGGCGCATATTTCACGACCACGTAGTCCGGATGACCGCCGGCCATGTAACCGGTGATGCAAGAGAGGACATTGCCCGAAGGGTCCAGGAGAATCTTGACCGGCGAGTCCAAGTCCAGGGGCGGAGTGCCGGTGCCATCAAACACTTTGCGCCATTGCAGCACGCCGGCCGAGTTGAACTTCAGCGTCATGACATCCGGGCCATCGCCGACCGTGCTGCCAATCACATAGATGTTCCCCGCCGCATCCCCCACAACCCCCGACCCCGCCTCCGAGCGACCCGGCCCGCTGCTGTATTTAATCGTCTTCAGCAGCGTGCCGTTGGTCGCGTCGTAGACCAGTACCAGGACCTGGGCAAAATCGTTAGGGCCAGGCGTGTTGCCGACCACGTAAAGCAAGTTATCCGGGCCGCGGGCGATGCCGCGGGCCTGGTCCCCCGATTTCCCACTGTCGTAGGTATGGGACCAACGAGTCGTGCCATCAGGCGCGAAGGAAACCGTCTTGATGTCGTTGACCGAGGACGAGCCAACGATCCCGGTGATGTAAGAAACCCCATCGGGATCGACGTGAATCCCGGCCGGCCCCGCGCCGAGCGAGGTGCCCGCCGGCACCCGGCTGATCCAGAGCGGCGAAAAATCCGCCCGCGCCAGCATCGTCATTCCGAAGAGGAAGAAAGCGATCAACAGCGCGAAGAGCCTTGCGCCTCTCGCTGCCGACCGACTTCTCCGCTCTCCCACTGCGTTCATGTTCAGTTGAGCGATTGGTTTCATGGTTTTTCCGGCGTCTCCGTTTTTCTCCAACGATTGCCCCTAGATCGGATTTAGACATCGAATGGATTTCTGAAAAAAGTTACAGTCTTGTTACCTTTCGGTGGTCTCACGTTCGG
>DATBDG010000135.1:0-4250 GCA_036270055.1 Chthoniobacterales bacterium | reverse complement strand
CTTACCCGCCGGAGTTCCAGGTCTTCCACGTTTTGTCGACCGCGGGAGCTTCGATCCTCGGGGTCGGTTATCTTTTGCCGCTGCTTTATTTTCTTTGGTCGCTCAAGTATGGCCGGATCGCCGGTCCGAATCCGTGGCGCGCCACCGGCCTGGAATGGCAAACCGAATCGCCCCCGCCGAAGCATAACTTCCGCGAAACGCCGATCGTGAGCGGTCCCCCTTATCAATATTCGGCGGAGGAAGACGAAGATCTGCAGGTGGCGAACGTGTAGGGCGACAGCCGGGTCCCAGATTGCATTTCCGACCCGGAAGATTCCCTTTTCCCGATGGCGAATTCGATCGAAGTCATCCTTAACGCCGCTTCCGGTTCGCAGCGGGCGGACGAGGTCTGCGAAATCCTGGCGCGCGTCTTTAAGGCATCGGGTCGATCCTTTCACATCTCCGTCGGGAAGGGCGGAGACATTGGGCGGATTGCCAAAGAGAAAGCGTCGAGTGACTGTGAAATCCTGGTCGCCGGGGGAGGGGATGGCACGATCTGTGGGGTTGCGCAGGCCTCGTTAGGCAAGGGCAAGCTTCTCGGTGTGCTGCCGTTAGGCACTTTTAATTATTTCGCCAAAAACCTGGGCATTCCGGTCGATCCGGAAGGAGCGGCGCGCGTCATCCTGAACGGAAAAGCAGTCCGGGCCTCGGTCCTCGACCTCGACGGCCGGCTGGTCCTGAACAATGCTAGCATCGGCATCCATCCCGCGGTGCTGCTGAAACGCCGCGAGCTTTATCGGCGCTGGGGTCGCAATCAGCTCAACGCTTATCTCTCGGTCCTCCTGGCCGCTTTTCAGCCGCCGCCGCGCTTGCGCGTGCGGCTGGCGACGGCCGAAGGCGAAGTCGTGCGCGAGACGGCGGCGGTCATGATCTGTTCGAATGCATTTCAAATGAAAACCTTCGCCCTTGCCGGCATGGAATGTTTGGAAACGGGAAAGTTCGCGCTCTACGTCGTGCGCATGAGCGGGCGGGCGACGATCTTCCGGCTCGGGCTGCGCGTGGTCACGCGGCGGCTCCGGCTTGCGACCGATTACGAGGCGATTTGCGCTTCGGAGGTTTCGATCGAGATGCTGCGACGTGATCGTTTGCGGGCGGCGGTCGACGGTGAATTGGAAGTCCTGCAGAGCCCGCTCCGCTTCCGGATCGCGCCGCAAGAGCTGCTCGTGCTGGTGCCACCGGAAGAGACCTCGACTTGAAAAAACTGCTCCACCTTTCAGACCTGCATTTTGGCCGGGTGGACGATTTGTTAGTCGAGCCCCTGCTGGTGGCGGCGAAAGCGGTCGCGCCCGATCTGATCGTGATCTCTGGTGACTTCACGCAACGGGCGCGCCGGGCCGAATATCGCGCGGCGCGAGCCTTTCTCGAGCGTTTGTCCGGGCCGCGTCTGGTCGTGCCGGGCAATCACGACATCCCGCTCTGGGACGTGGTGCGGCGATTCGTTAGTCCGCTCGGGCGTTACCGGCATTACATTGCGGAGGATCTTTCTCCGTTCTACGCCGACGATGAAATGGCCGTGCTCGGAATCAACACGGCCCGCTCCCTGACGAGAAAGTATGGCCGGATCAACGCGCAACAGGTGGCGCGAGCGCGGGAAGTCTTAGCCCGGATCGATCCGGCCTTGGTCAAAGTGGTGGTGACACATCACCCCTTTGATTTGCCGCCCGGTTCGCGCAGCCATTCGATCGTCGGGCGTTCCGCCATGGCGATGGAAGGGTTGGCCGCAGCCGGGGTCGACCTGATCCTTTCCGGCCACCTTCATTTACAGCACATCGGCCTGACCACGACTCGTTATCCGATCAAGGGTCACTCCGCCTTGCTCGTCCAGGCTGGCACGACCATCTCCACGCGCGGCCGCGGGGAGGCGAATTCCTTCAACGTGATTCGGATCGAGAAGCCGGCGATCACGATCGAGCATCATCTTTGGCGGGCGGAAGGGGGCGATTTTCAAAGGACGATTCGGGAGCGTTTCGAACGCCGCGGTGGCCTCTGGGAGCGATCCGAGCTCCCAACGGAGGATTCCCTTTCGGCGGGTGAAGGCGGGGGTCCCTAACGAGATCGGTACAGCAAAAGCAAAAATCTTCCCGCCGCCGTCCGACTGCGGGAAGATTTAGCTTTTGAAGTTAAGCTTGGACTAAGGTGTGGGCGACGCTTCCGTCGTCGTGGTGCTCTCCATAGTCGAGCCCTCGGTCGTCGCCGGGGTCATGGTTTCCATGGGAGTCGACTCCGCCGGAGTCGTCATGACCGTGGTATTGTTCTCGGTCGTTTCCATTGTCGTCGCAGGCGACGTCGCCGGAGGATTCACCACGGTGGTGTTATTCTCGGTCGACTCCGCGGGTGATGCGGCCGGAGCCACGGTTTCGGTTTTTTGTTCGCACGCCACGAGGAGCGCGGCGCTAGCCAGGATGCAGATGTATTTCTTCATAGGTTATGGATGAACGCCCATGTTGGGTTAACAATTGAATCGGAGCAAGCGAACTTTTCGGCCCTGCAGGATTTTTATTTTTTTGCAGCCGGCGCGCTGAAAATCCCCGTCTACGAAGGGAATGCGCCGCCCTCGGTCGATTGGAAGGGCAGTTCGTAATCCATCCCGTGCGCTTCCGCGACCGCGCGATGGGTGAGCCGGCCATCCATCGTGTTAATGCCGCCGATGAGGGCGGGCTGCCGTTCGCAGGCTTCTTTCAAGCCCAGATCGGCGAGCAACTCGACGTAGCGATAAGTAATATTCGTTAGCGCTTGGGTCGCAGTGCGGGCGTAGGCCGCCGGCATGTTGGCGACGCAATAATGAATCACGCCTTCCTCGACATAGACCGGGTCTAGATGAGTCGTCGCCCGCGAAGTTTCCACGCAGCCGCCCTGGTCGATCGCGATATCGACCAGCACGCTGCCGGGCCGCATCTCGCGCAACATTTCGCGCGTGATGAGTTTGGGCGCTTTCGCTCCCGGAACGAGGACGGCGCCGATGAGCAAATCGACCGAGGGCATCAACTCGTGCAAGTGGGCTTCGTTCGAATAAAGGGTATGCGCAGTGTGCATCGTGATGTCGAGGAAACGCATCCGCTCGAGATCGACTTCGAGAATCGTGACATCGGCAGCGAGCCCCGTCGCCATGCGCGCCGCGTTCACTCCGGAAGTCCCGCCGCCAAGCACGACGACCCGGCCCGGCAGGACCCCCGGCACGCCGCCGAGGAGGACGCCGTTGCCGCCGTTATGCTTGGCGAGAAAGTAGGCGCCCATCACGACCGACATGCGGCCGGCGATCTCGCTCATCGGCTCGAGCAACGGCAAACGATTGCCGATCTGGATCGTTTCGTAGGCGATTCCGGTGGCTCCCGAGTTCACGACCGCTTCCGTCAACTCCCGACTCGCCGCGAGATGAAGATAGGTAAAAAGGATTTGCCCTTTGCGAAGAAGAGGCCATTCCGCCGGCAGCGGCTCCTTCACCTTCACAATCATGTCCGCCTGTTTAAAAAGCTCGGGCGCGTTATCGATGATCCTGGCCCCGGCGGCGATGTAATCCTCATCAGGATAACCGGTCCCGACGCCGGCGTTTTTCTCCACCAACACGGTGTGACCGCGCTTGCGCAATTGGTAGGCTGCGGAGGGCAACAGACTGACGCGATTCTCCTGTTGCTTAATCTCTTTCGGGATGCCGATGATCATAATTTCCCCCTGCTTCGCATTTTATTTGGCGCGAAGCTAGTTCAAAGAAGGGTCATCCGGCGCCGCCGCCAGCATCTTGAACCAGGGACCGAGACTGCGCATGATCTCAAACCAGAGCCGCGGCAGGCGCTCCGGCTTGAGGGCGGCGCGGTCGGGTTTTTGCAGGACCCAGGCGTTCTGGCGCAATTCGTTTTCCAACTGCCCGGCCGTCCAACCAGCGTATCCGACAAAGGCGCGGAGCGCGCTTTTATCATTGGCGGCCAGCTGATGGGCCGCTTCCAAGTCGACATTCTGATTCAAGCTTAACGAATTGCGTCCTTCCCAATCGAAGGCCGCGAACATGAGTTGGTTCGTCCCCACCGGGCCGCCGAGAAAGACCGGCACATCGCCGAGCGCCTCCGGCGTTGGATCGGCCACTATTTCGGAGACATGCTTGTCGAGCGGGCGGTTAAGGATAATGCCAATAGCGCCGTCCTCTTCGTCATGGGCGGTGATGAAAAGCACGCTTCGCCGAAAATTAGGATCGAGCATGTTGGGATGAGCGACGAGCA
>DATBDG010000134.1:0-26080 GCA_036270055.1 Chthoniobacterales bacterium | reverse complement strand
GCCTTGGTTGCACGCTTCAGATCCGCTTTCGCCCGGTCAATGTTGCCCAGCTGCTCCTCGTAGCAGGCAAGGTTGAATTGAATCGTCGCATCGGTTGGATGCAGGCCCGCTGTTCGCGTCAGAATCGGGCCTGCGTTTTTTGGCAGCACGTAACCGTGGTGCCAATTATTGCCAGAAAAATGGCACCTTGTGGCAGCAATTGGCCACCATTGACACTTCAACTGGTTCGCGATGCCATCGTAGCCTCACAGCGAACCAAGTTTAGGAAACCCTTGTTCTATCCGTTGAACTACGGGGACGCTTGCCGGAACCAGCGATTGTCGATTTGCACCGTCAGTTTGTCCAGCGACCCGAGCCGGTCTTGGTTTCAATAACTAAAATTCAGGCGCAGCCCCGCCACGACGGCGGTGGCCGCGGGCTCGACGGCCCCGGGCCGCACGATGACTTGTAAATCGGGCTGCAGAAACACGTGTTTCCCAAGGGCCAGCCGATAGGTCGCCTCGATCACTTCTTCGTGTCCCCCGCCCGCGACCAACTCTTCGCTTAACTCGGTGTGGCTAAACGCAAGTCCCACCGTGTCGTCGACTCGAGACGGCAGGAGACCGCGAAAGTTCAGTCCCACTTCCAGATAAAGCGGCACCAAATTCCGATCGTCGGGCGCTACTCCCAGCCGACCGAAAACCGCCAGAGCCCGCGCTCCATTTCCTTCCGGATGCCATAACTCCTGCTCCGCCACGAGGTAAATCCCATAATTCCCGCGCTCCAGTCGCCCGCGGTCATCTTCGAATTCACCCGAATCGTAAAAGCCGCCGAGTTTGTAGATCCCGGCCAGGCCTGCCGGCGACCGAGACGCCGCGGCCAGATTTGCCCTGTAGCCCAACTCGAAAAAGATGAGCGCGCCGTCCTCTCCCGGAAATGCGAAATGGAGGCCGTGCTGGTTATTCGTCGCCGGATCGCCCACATCCCCGCTGAAGACAGCCGCCTGGGCGGAGAAGGACTCGCCACCAGCCGCCCGCAGGCGAACGCCCGGCGCCGCGACCGGAAAAATGGGGGGGACCAGGTTCTGGCTCACGAGCGGAATGGCGCCAAAGGAACTGTTGACGAAAAGCGCCCCGTAATCGGAAACAAAAAACTCCGCGTCGGCCAGGATCTGCCCGAGCCGGATCGAGAATTGTCCGTCGCAAAACTCCTGCTGCAACCAGGCTTCGTAGAGACGGACGCTATCGAAGGCGTCGATATTGCTCAGGGGAGCGAAATCGTGCACCGCCTCATTCGTTAGGCTCGGTCCGGCCGCGTAGAGTCCGCTCACCGTCAATCGCAGGCCCCGCACCCCGGCTGCTTTTTCGAAATCGACTTCCAACTCTGCAATCAGGAGGCTCTCCCAGATGGCGGTGCGGTTAGTTCCTCCGCTGAGATTTCCCAGGATCTCGGTCGTCGCCTCGAGAGGAAAATTCACTCCTGCGAGTTCTCGCTTCAGGAGCGGCACCGGCTCGTGGGTGGTGCGACCCGAGCGGACATCGTGCGGAACCGAATCCTGGCCGCGGACTGGCCACTTCACGCCGAAATGAATCACGCCCACGAGAAGCCATGCCACCGCGCGCCCCGCGTGTCGATCGACCATCATGACTCGGGCCATCGGCGGATCGTATCGTATCCGAGCAGAATGACCAAACCGGTTGGCGCGGCTCGGAATATACCTCGCCGCGAGGCCCCACCTCTGATCTCCTGTCGCGGATGAAAAGAGACGTGCTGCGCGCCGGCTTCCTTTGCCTGGCATTTTGCCAATCGGCCACGGTGCAAACGCAGACGAGAGCGGAGCAGAACATAAGTGCTGCACCATCGTCCCCTACTTCCACGTCCCGCCGGAACAAGCGCCGGCCTTTTGGGCGCTCTGCGAGCAATTCGTGGCGCAGGCGAGCACGGAGCCCAAGTGCCTTTACTACGGGTTTAGCTTTCGCGGCGACGAGGCGCATTGCCGGGAAGGCTACGTCGATGCCGAGGGTGCCCTCGCCCATCTCGAGAACGTCGGACAGCTCCTCGAAGAAGCGCTCCGGATCGTGCAGCTGACGCGGCTCGAGATTCACGGGCCGGAGGAAGAACTGGCGAAACTGCGCGGACCACTCGCGAAACTCAACCCGCAATTCTTCGTTCTCGAATGCGGATTTCGTCGCTAGGCCACTGCCGCTCACCGCGTGGCTTGGGAAAAAGAGTGGATGATTCCGGCGGTCCCCGGTCGGCTTGGAAAATGCACCGGCAGCGGCTAGCGTGAGACCGTGATCGAACAACGGGACATCGCGGTCTGGGTCGTCTCCGCGCTGCTCGCGATCGGGATTGGCTGGAGCCGTTATGCGAAGGCCAAATCGCGCCGCGATTTGGTCCGGCAACTCGCGGCCATGAAACCCGAGCAACGCGATAAATTGCTGAGCCGGATGAATCCCGCAGTCGCGCTGGAAATGCGTCAGGAACTGCTCGAGCGCTTCCGGATCATGACCTGAGGACGCGCCGATTCACCTCCGACGGAAAGGTAACGAAACCGTTACCAAAAGTTCGTTGCTCCGCTATCGAGAGGGCTGGATAGGGCACGCATGCCGCGCAACCTTCGCGAGTCGGATCGGTTCCTGACCCTCGACCACAACCTTCGTGTCGTCGCGGCTCCGCCGCGGCGCAACCAGGCGAAACGGGTTCCCCGGCGGCTCGACGAGCCGCGGCCGTTTGTAAAGCGGCCCGGCGAGGAGCCGTGCCTGCCGCTGCCCTCGCTCCTGCGTCATCGAACCCTGCTCCTGGCCGCCCTGCGCGTCTGGGAGTTGCGGAACGGCATTCACGGGAGCTGGTAGGCGTCCCGCGCGCTTCGTTAGGCAAGCGCCTCTTTCAACGCGCACTTTTGCTTGCCGACCGCCATCGCTTCGCGCTTAATCGCGCCCATGGCATCGCCCGACGATCCGAAGCCGCCGATCGACCCCACCCCGATCATCGGCGCCGCGACCGACATCGCGCCCCTGAGCCATTCCGCGCCCAAGCCGGCGCACGAACGCACCGCCGCCGAGGAAGCCGGCACGACCGATTGGGCAGGGATCGCGGCCAGCGCGCGATTCAAAGAACTCCTGCGGGCCAAACGCCGTTTCATCGTTCCGGCGATGATTGTGTTCATCCTCTATTATTTCGCGCTCCCGGCGCTCGTCGGCTATGCCCGCCCCCTGATGGAGAAACGTGTGCTTGGGCCGGTCAACCTCGCTTATCTCTTCGCGCTCTCGCAGTTTTTCATGGCCTGGATCATCGCCGCGCTTTACGTCCGCGCGGCCAATCGCTTCGACCGCCAGGCGCGTGACATCAGGACAGAGAACCCGCCACGATGACGCCGGCCCTCGGAATGTTCCTGCTCTTCGTCCTGATCACCCTCGGGATCACCTGGTGGGCGGCGCGCCGCTCGCAGGGAGCGGCGGCCTTTTTCACCGCCAGCCGGCGCATCACCGGCTGGCAAAACGGCATCGCGGTCTCGGGCGATTACATGAGCGCAGCCTCGTTTCTCGGCATCGCCGGTCTCATCGCCTTCTACGGCTACGACGGTTTCATGTTTTCGGTCGGCTGGCTCGTGGCCTATCTCACCGTCCTGCTCGTCGTCGCCGAACCGCTCCGCAACGCGGGCAAATACACGATGGCGGACGTGCTCGCCTATCGCCTCAGCCCGCGGCCGGTGCGCGCCATGGCGGCCTTGAGCACGATCACGGTCAGCACCTTTTACATGATCGCGCAGATGGTCGGGGCGGGTGCGCTCGTCGCCCTCTTGTTAGGCAGTTCGCATGTCAGCTATCAGACCGCGGTCATCGGCGTCGGCGTGCTCATGATCATCTACGTCGTCTTCGGCGGGATGCTCGCCACCACCTGGGTGCAGATCATCAAGGCCATTCTCCTCATGTTGGGAACCATCCTCCTCAGCCTCCTCGTCCTCGCGCATTTCGATTGGAGCCTGACGAATTTCTTCAACGCCGCCACCCATGTCACCTATCATGAGAAAGGCGAGCTGGTGACGAAGAATTTTCTCGATCCCGGTCTTCGTTTCACCCCCGCCAATCACGGGGCGCTCGATCTCATCTCGTTAGGCATGGCCCTCGTCTTCGGGACCGCCGGCCTGCCTCATATCCTCGTCCGTTTTTACACCGTGCCGGATGCGAAGACGGCCCGGGTCAGCGTCGTCTGGGCGATGATACTGATCGGCAGCTTTTACATCATGACCACCTTTCTCGGCTTCGGCGCCGCCACGATCGTGGGACGCGATCACATCGCAGGTCACGGCGGCAATAACATGAGCGCGCCGCTCCTCGCTCAGGCGCTGGCGGGCGACATTTTCTTCGCCTTCATCGCCGCCATCGCTTTCGCCACCATCCTCGCGGTTGTGGCCGGACTAACGATCAGCGCGTCGACTTCTTTCGCGCACGATTTCTGGACAGCGGTCGTCCATCATGGGACCGAGCGGCGACCGGGCGAGGAAGTGCAGGTCGCTCGGATCACCGCATTCTTTGTCGGCGCGATCGCGATCGGTATCGCGATTTTGTTAGGCAAAGACGCTAACGTCGCCTTTCTCGTTGCCCTCGCCTTCGCCGTCGCGGCTTCGGCCAATCTGCCGGTCATTGTTCTCTCGCTTTTTTGGAAGCGCTTTAACACCAGCGGGGCGGTCTGCGGTCTGGCGAGCGGGCTCCTGGCCTCGTTAGTCCTGATCGCGCTCAGTCCCAGCGTCATGAAGGTCGATCCGCCGACGGTGCTCGGGGCGGCGCGTCATCTCATCCAACGGCCGCCCATTTTCCCGCTCGAGAATCCGGGAATCGTCAGCATTCCGTTAGGCTTCCTCGGCGCCATCCTCGGCACCTTGCTCCGTTGGGAACCGGCGGCCGAAGCGCGCTTTGACGAGCTGGTCGTTAGAGCCAACACGGGGCTCGGAGCGGAAAAAGCTCAGTAACCGCTCCGGCGGGAGGTGCGGCCGCAGGTTCTGCAATTCACGCGGCGAAAAACGATCCCGGCCGAGGCGGCGATTTTTTCCCTTACGCAGGGCGCTCGATTCTGTCTAAGCTGGCCGAGCCATGACCGAAAAGCAGCAACCCAATCCCCTGCGCGAAGGCCTTTCCACCCGCGCCGTGCCGCAGCCCTGCGCGGTTGTCATCTTCGGCGCGACCGGCGACCTGACCCATCGCAAACTGGTGCCCGCGCTTTACAACATCGCGGCCGATGGCGAGCTGCCGCCGGCGGTCGCAGTCGTCGGGTTCGCGCGCCGTCCAAAAACAGATGACGAATTCCGCAAGGAGATGGAGGAAGCGACTCGAAAATTTTCCCGGCAAACGGTGCGGGACGAAATCTGGGACGGCTTCGCCAAGTCGCTCTTTTATCATCAGAGCGAATTTGGCGACGAGGCCGGCTACAAGACGCTGGCCGAACGCCTCGACCGGCTCGATGCGGAAAGCGGGACACGCGGCAATCGTCTTTTCTATTTCGCGGCCTCCCCCGAGCAGTTCGAGACAATCATCAACAACCTGAAAAAAGCCGGACTGAACAAGGCGCGGGAAGGAAGCTGGGCGCGGGTCATTCTGGAAAAACCATTCGGGACCGATCTGGCATCGGCCCGCCATCTCAACCGGGTCGTGCAAAGTTCGTTTCGGGAGGACCAAACCTACCGGATCGACCATTTTCTGGGTAAAGAAACGGCCCAGAACATTTTGGTCCTGCGTTTCGCGAACGCGACCTTCGAGCCTCTCTGGAATGCACGTTATCTCGATCACGTCCAGATCACGGCCGCGGAAACGTTAGGCGTGGAAAACCGGGCCGGTTATTACGAGGGCGCCGGTGCACTGCGCGATATGGTGCAGAATCATCTTTTGCAGTTGCTCTGCCTCGTCGGAATGGAGCCGCCGACCGATCTCGGCGCGGACAGCATTCGCGATGAAAAAGTGAAAGTGGTGCGCTCGCTCCGGCGTTTCGATAAAGACGAAGTCCGCACCCAGGTGGTCCGCGGCCAATACGCGGCCGGCGCGATCAGCGGCAAATCGGTCGTGGCCTATCGCGAGGAAAAAGGCGTCGATCCGAAATCACAGACTGAGACCTATGTCGCGCTCCGGATGGAGGTGGATAATTGGCGCTGGGCAAACGTGCCGATCTACGTCCGGGTAGGGAAACGGCTGCCGAAATCCGGCACCGAAATTTCCGTTCACTTCAAGAAGGCACCGCAGGTTTTGTTCAATCGCGAGTCGCAGGCGATCGATCAAAACGTGCTCGTGATCCGGATCCAGCCGGATGAAGGCATCTCGTTCCGGATGCAGGCGAAAGTGCCGGGAACGAGTTTCCGGATCGAATCGGTGAAGATGGATTTTCATTACGGAACATCGTTTGGCAAAGCGAGCCCGGAAGCGTACGAGCGGCTGCTCTTGGATGCGATGGCGGGCGACGCCACCCTCTTCGCCCGGCACGATGAGGTGGAGCAGGCGTGGGCGTTTATCGATGCGATTGAGGAAGCGTGGGCGGTGAAAAAGGACGCGCCGCCGTTGTGCACCTATCCGGCCGGATCGTGGGGGCCGGAAGAAGCCGATGAGCTGTTGGCGCGGGATGGAAGGAGCTGGAGAAGATTATGAAGAGGGGAAACGTCACGAGGAGGCGTTAAATATGAGCGCCGAAACCTTCACGGCGGGCCTTCCGGTCGAGGTCAGCCAAATTCACCGCGAGCTGAAAAAGCTCTGGGAGGCGAGCGGCGGGGTCATGACGCGTGCCTCGCTCATCAACCTGGCGGTTTACAGTCAAGCACCCGATTCGTTAGGCAAAAACACCGCGCTCATTTCCCAGATCACGGAAAACCACGCCTGTCGCGCGATCGTGATCGCGGCCGATCCTTCCGCGAAGGAGAGCGGGGTCGAGTCCTGGATCAGCGCGCATTGCCATGTCAGCCGGGCCGGGAGCAAACAAATCTGTTCCGAGCAGCTTTCCTTTTTTCTCAAGGGCAAACAGTGCGGGCTCTTGCCCAACATCGTCTTTGCCCAGCTCGATTCCGATCTGCCGCTCTATCTTTGGTGGCAGGAAAATTTCCAGGCGCCGATCGATCCGCAGCTTTGGGCCTGGGTCGATCGCGTCATCTACGACAGCCAAACCTGGGCCAATTTTGATGAACAAATGAGCCTGGTCGAAAGGGCGCAGAAGGAAGCGCGCCAGCGCATCGTGCTTTGCGATCTCAACTGGGTGCGTCTCGTTCATCTTCGGATTGCACTCGCGCAGTTTTTTGATCACCCCGTCACCCATCATCATCTCGCCGAAATAAAGTCCCTCGAAATCGCGCATGCGCCCGGGTTTCGTTCGACTGCACTCCTCCTCGTCGGCTGGCTGGCCGGCCAGCTGGACTGGGAGGCGAAAGAGGAGAACCGTAGTTCGTTAGGCTTCGTCCATCGCACGGATGAAGGGGAATCCGAAATCGCCATCTCGCTCGAGGAGGCGGAGGGCGAGCCGATCAGCAGTTGCCGGCTGCGGACGGCGAGCGCGGAATTCCGCGTCGTGCACAAGCCGGGAGCGGACTTACTCGATGTCTCTTTTGGCCGGACCGCCGGGCGGCACATGGATCAGGTGCTTCCGGCGGGCGGAAACAACATTGTCGAGCTGGTGAAAGAGGAATTGATGCGCGGCGGTCCGCATCGGGTTTATCTCCGCGCGGTCGAGCGCGTCCGGCGAATTCTCTAGGCGGCACGGCCTAACGAACCACGCCTCAAGGGCCTGCTCATTCGGGCTTTTGCACTCGCTGCGCGATCTCGGTCAGAATGCTGGCGGTGAGTTTGGAGCGATCAACGATCCCATCGAAGCGGCCGCCATCGTCCACCACTGGGAGCACCTGGGCGTCACCGGCGTTCATCAATTCCAAGGCCTTGCGTTTATCGTCTTTTTTATGCAGGGCCTGCTCTGCGGAAATGAATCCGGGCAGAGCTGCAAGCTGGGTTTTGTCGCCGGCGTTAATCCACTCGGCCAGATCGTAAAAGGTGAAGCGCGGCCGGGGCGCGCGTGAGATATCCTCAATCTGGCGGGCATCGCAGATTCCGAAAAAAGTTCCGTCCGATTGATTGAAGACGATGTAACGCAAAAACGGATATTGCGTCAGTTGATCGAGATAATCGGCGATCGCAGGACCGACGTAACCGCCCTGCCCGATGGTGAAACTGAGCGCCTGGCTCTTGGTGTTGATCATCTGCGGAATGACATCGGGCGCGCCTTTCGACATCATCCGCACCGGCTCGCTCACGGTGTCGATCGTGAGTTTGGAAACTTCCGGACCGACCGGTGCGGTCGCGGCCATCTTGATCGCGGCGACTATTTTCACTTCGCCAAAACCGAATTCCTGGATCTTGCCGGTGAGGAAAAGCCAGAGAGCGACCGGGACAAGCGCGATTACGATATCGGAATTACGAATGTCGAAGAGGGTGCCGGCCTTGGCCCGGAGCGCGACGAGAAGCCCAAGCAGCACCACAAACATGACCAGAGCGATCGCGACCGTGCTCATGCGCGCGATGTTGAGGCCTCGGCGGAAAAGAAGCAATTCGTTTTCCGGCGCCTGGCTCTGTGCCGATCTTCAGCGCCGGAGGTGGATCTCGACAGCCCCGCTACTTCACCTCGTTCAAACCCCAGTCGTAATCCTGGTAGGTGATTTTGATGTCGTTAGGTAAAGGCGGCTTCCGGCGCTGGTTGATGAAGGCGAGCGGGCCCCCCGCGGCTTTGAAGTCTTCCTTGTACCAATTGAAAATCGCGGAGAGCGCCGCGCTTTTCTGGCCGGCCTTGTAATCAACTCCGCGCGGTGAATTGACGAAACCGACGGCCAGCTTCTCAAGCTGGGCATCGAGCTGGTCGCCGCGAAACGCCTCCCGGTTGAGCGGCGGGCAACTCTGGCTCGCGCAATTCAGCGCGAAATGGACGCGCGGCTCACTGAACTTCTTTCGGATGATGTTTTTCTCGAGGTCGTTGAAGCTCATCTGTTCGCCGGCGACCTTGATGCGTTTGCTGAGGAAGAAAGTAAAGAGCAGATCCTTCACGCTTTTGGTCGGATATTTGGCCAGCGCCTCGTGCAGAATCCAGGCGTTGTAGGCGTTGAGGTAAAAGGCGAGCTGCTCTTTCTTGTTCAGGCTGGAAACCTTCTGGCTCGCGATCCCATCAACCACCTCCTGGATGCCTTTCATCTCGGCCGGATTGCTTTTCCAGGCAGCATACCGCACCCCGCGATCACTGACGTATTTCGAAAGCAGCCGGTTGTAGAGATCGATCCACGTCGAAGATTGTTGCCCCCGGACCAGCGGAGCGAGGAGAAGCACGAGAAAGACAGGTCCAATCCAAGCCAGAACCGATGACGATTTCATGCCCAAACTTTGCGTTCCCCCCACTCGCGCGCAAGGCCGCAGCAGCGCTTAAAATTCGCTCGCGATCCGGTTAAGCGCCAGAGCGCGCGAAAATCGCTCGGAGTTGCCGCGCGCTCGCCTCAATTCGAAACAACTCAAAGGCCCGCTCGCGACCGGCTTTGCCTAACGAGCGTCCGAGATCGCGATCGCGACAGAGTCGCCCGAGCGCCTCGGCCAATGTCGCGGGTTGATTCTCTGGAACCAGGAATCCGCTTCCCCCTTCCTCCACCATCTCCGGCAGGCCGGCGATCGGCGTGGCCACGACCGGCAATCCTGCGGCCATCGCCTCCATCACCACCGTGGGCAGATTATCCATCCCCCCACCCGGTTCCGCGACGCAGGGGAGGGCAAAGACGGTGCTGCGCGCCAGTCGCCGGATCACTTCCGCCTGCGCCAATGGTCCGGTCAGCGCCACCCGATTCGTTAGGCCAGCGCGCGCGATCTGTTCCCGGAGGAGAGTTTCAAGCGGACCTTCCCCGATGATCTGACAGCGAAAATCCAGCCCGCGCTCGCCTAACAATCGGCACGCCTCGATCAAATCGCCGAACCCTTTCTTCTCGATCAGGCGCCCGATCGAGATAATCGCCGGCGGGGTTTGGTTCAGATCGGCTCGCTCGAAACAGTCGAGCGCGATCCCGTTGTAAACGCGGTGGATTCTGTCCGCGGCTTCCGGGAATTTTCCGCGCAGGAACTGCGTCCCGAAGTCGCTCACCGTCACGACGGCGCTAGCCGATTGGACGAGCGCGCCCAGGGAAATCTCAAATGGCTTGGGCGCGAAAATGTCGTTGGCATGGGCCGTAAAGCTGAAGCCGATCCCGAAAAACCGCTTGAGCCACCAAGCCGTCCGGGCCGCCAACCCGGCGAAATGGGCATGGAGATGCCGCACGCCGAGCGTTCCCAGACGCGGCCCGAGCCAGGCCGCCTGGTAAAGCCGCAGGAAATCGGTCTTCCGGCCCCAGGCCGCGATCTCGTCCGCGGCGCGAGCCGGGAGCTCTCCCTTGCGCAGGGCCCCGTCCACTTCCGCCACGAGCTGTTCATCGCGAGGGAGATATTCGATCTCGCGCACAATCGCCGGGTCCCAATCCTGGGCCGGCTCATTCCGCGGCCGTCGGACCGAAAAGGTCGCCACCGCCAGCCCCTGCCGACGCAATTCCACAATTTCGCGGTAACAAAACGTCTGGGTGAACGACGGGAAACGCTCGAAAAGATAGGCCAGCCCGGGCATGGCTGAAGGATTACTGGCGAATGCCAGCCTTGGAAAGTGCGCCCGTTCCAAATTCTCCAAGAGGTCCCGGCTCCCCGCACGACTCTTGCTATTTCACTGCCATGGTTCAGCGCGATTTTTTCGCCTTTTGCAAGTCGCTTCAGCTTATCGAGCTGAAGGCGATCGGCACGCTCTCGTGCGTCCGGCACTTTGGCGAGAACGAGATCGTCTACGCCGCCGGCAAGGAGGGCGATGAGCTGTTTATCATTAACCGTGGCGCGGTCGAGCTGGTCTCCCAAAACGCGCGCCCCGGCGCCGCCACGACCGTCCTTTCGCGCGGCGACATCTTTGGCGAGACCGGCGCGCTGCTCGACCTTCCGCGCGACCACACCGCCCGCGCCTGTGCCGCCGTCAGCGTGCAATGCTTTCACCGCCGCGATTTTCCCGAGCTGACCACGCGGGTGCCCTCCTTCTTCTTTTTCCTGAGCGAGAAACTGGCCAGCCGCCTTTTCCAGGCCCGGGAGCTGAGCGGTTCGCCTAACAATTCCCTCGAGCTGACCGGCAGCCTGGCCAATTTCGACGTCATCACGATTTACCAGACGATCATCCAATCGATGCAGACCGGCCTCCTCACGATCGCCGATGAGGCAGGGGAGACGATCTCGACTTTCTATTTTGAAAAAGGCGTACCGCGCTGGGGTCGCTTCCAGCATCTCGGGGGCGAGGAAGCTTTCTGGCAGCTCTTTCTCCACGAACATCACTCCGGCACTTTCGCCTTCTCGAATGAGACGACGGTCCGCCCGGGCTGGGGCGAAGGGAGCGCGATGTCGGGGAATGCTGATGAGATTTTGTTCAACGCCGTCCGCATGCGCGACCAGTTTGAAGATCTGCGGAAACGGATGAACGACAGTTCGGCCCGCCTGAAACGGCAGAAACTCAACCTCGACTGGAACGACCCCGAGCTCGAGAGCCTGCGGGTTGTCGCGGAAGAAATCTGGCAACTGGCTTATAACAACGAGCTGACCCTGGCCGAGCTGCACAGCCGGACCTCGTTCTGCGATTTGAAGATCTATCAAACGGTCGATGAATTGGTGCGCACTGGGCTCTTCTCGCTCGGGACGACCGAGGTGAAACCGGCACTCGCGAAAACCTGATTTATGAAAAAATTCATTCGACCGATGGCAATGCTCCTGGTCTCGGCCGTGCTGCTTTCGAGTTGCTCGATGCTCACCGCGCAGGGTCGGCGGGAACGCGCCTACGAGCGCTACGTGCGCAAATCGAGTCTCGGCCGGGTGAAACAGCAAAAGCGAATGAGTTTCCATAAGACGACGCTCCCGATCATGGAACCGAGCGAACCGACGGAAACGACCACCGTTTCTGGTCCGGAAGCGGTCGGGAGCGGAAGCGGTTACTGATCGCCTGACCGCCCGAGACTTTGGCGGCTAAGCGCGCTGCACCGGGATCGGCCGGCCTGCGTCATCCACCGCCACGTAGGTGAAAACGGCGCGCGTGACGAGCAACTGCTCCTGCCGCCGATAACGCTGAGCCCAAACCTCGACCGGGATCTTCATCGAGGTGCGTCCGATGCTCTCGACCCGCGCGTAGCAGGCAATCGTGTCCCCCACCCGCACCGGTTGGAGAAAAGACATTCCGTCCACCGCCACAGTCACGACGCGGGAGCGGGCGGTCTTGGAAGCGAGGATGCCGCTGCCCAAATCCATTTGCGACATGATCCAGCCGCCAAAAATATCGCCGCTCGGATTGGTATCGGCCGGCATCGCGATCGTCCGAATAACGAGTTCGCCCTGCGGAGTATCGCTGCCCTGCACGGCAAAGACGATAGCACGCCTCGGTACTCGTGCTCCTGCTCGTAATCGACCCTGGAAGCCGAGCACGATCATGATCACGAGCAGGAGCAGGAGTTTACAAGATCAGCATGCAATCGCCGTAGCTGTAGAACCGGTAGCGCTCCCGCACCGCCTCGGCGTAGGCCCGCAGGATAAATTCCCGCCCGGCGAAAGCCGCCACCAGCATGAGCAAAGTCGAACGCGGAAGATGGAAGTTCGTCAAGAGGCGGTCGACCGCGCGAAATTTGTAGGGCGGATAAATGAAAATGTCAGTCGCACCCTCCTGTGCGACGAAGCGGCCATCACGTTTCTCTGCAGCTTCCAGCACCCGCACCGAAGTCGTCCCGATCGCAAGAATTTTCTCCGCTCCATTGATTACGGCCGCCGCCGGTTCCGTGATCGTGAAGCGCTCGGAGTGCATCCGATGTGCCGCAATCGTCTCACTTTGCACCGGCCGAAAAGTGCCGGTCCCGACATGCAACGTCACGAACGTGTGCGGCAAACGCACCAAAATTTCAGGGGTAAAATGAAGGCCGGCGGTTGGCGCCGCCACCGCTCCAGGCACGTGTGCGAAAACTGTCTGATAACGGCTGTCATCCTCGGCATCCGCCGCGCGCGCGATGTAAGGTGGCAGCGGCATTTTCCCACCACGGTAAGGATCGATCGGCTCCTCCAGCCGCACGATTCGTTCGCCTTCCGGCTCGATTTTCTCCACCGTCACCGTCACACCAACGAGCGCGGTCGTGGCGCCGATCCTCATCTTCCGGCCCGGCTTGACCAGGCAACGCCAGCGTTGTGGCGCCAATTGCTCCAAAAAAAGAAACTCGACCGCCCCGTCATCGGAAAAGCGGCGCGCCGGCTGCACCCGGGTATTGTTCATAACCAGGAGATCGCCTCGCCTGACGAACTCAGGCAAATCGGGAAAGCGGCGATGCGTGATCGTTTCGGTGGCCCGGTCGAGCACCATCATCCGGGCATCTTCCCGCCGCGCCGAAGGCCGCTGCGCGATCAGTTCATCGGGCAGGAGATAATCGTAATCGTCCACTCGAGCGCTCATTTCCGGGAAGGTAGCGCAGGCGGTGGGCGGCCTGGAAAAAGAATCCACCCGCTCAAAGCTTGCGCGACGGGCCTAGCGTGATTACGCAGGAGTGATGACCGATTTTCTCGCCGCGATCGATCTGGCTCTCGGCGGACTCGAGCGCATCCAGCGAGAGAGCGATCACCCGCCCCGCGCGAACCGCTCGGCCCTCGACCGCCTGCACGCCCTGCCCCCGCTCGTTAGGCGCAGCAAGGCCGATTTGCTCGCCCCGCTACGCGATCGAGTCGCAGTTTGTGCGCAGTGCCCGCACCTTGCCAGTTCCCGCACCCAGACGGTCTTTGGCGTCGGCAACCCGGAGGCGGAGCTGATGTTCATCGGGGAAGCACCGGGCGCGGATGAAGATCGACAGGGCGAACCGTTTGTCGGCCGCGCGGGACAGTTGCTGACCAGGATTATCGCCGCGATGGGATTCACCCGCGACGACGTCTACATCGCGAATGTTTTGAAATGCCGGCCCCATATGCCAGCGGGCGCGCCGGGCAATCGTCCGCCGACGCCGGCCGAGATGGCGACCTGTCTTCCTTATCTCACCGAACAGATCGAGATCATCGGCCCCAAGGTGCTGGTGGCGCTCGGGGCGACGGCGGTCGAGGGATTGCTCGGCCGGCGCGAGACGATGGGAAAGATGCGCGGGCGATGGCATGCCTACGGCGAGACGCCGTTAATGATCACCTTTCATCCGTCGTATCTCCTCCGGAACCAGAGCAACACCGAGAAGCGCAAAGTCTGGGAAGACATGCTGCTCGTCCTCGAGCGTCTCGAGCGCCCGATCAGCGAAAGGCAGCGTAATTATTTCCGTTAGGGATTCATTTTCTTTTGTCCCATTGGGTGGGGCGAGACTCCGTCCGAGCCGGAGAGAGAGCGACGCGCCGAGAAGAAAGTCTTCCCTCGGGCTCGACAGAGTCTCGCCCCACCGACCAGCCTTACCGCACGATCCACAAGTTGCAGGGAATGACGTCGCTCACCCAGGCGATCCGGGCCGGCAGTTCCGGTTCCGGTTCCGACTTCATTTCCCAAGGGACGACGAGAAGATTCGCATCGACTGCCTGGACGAAATTGGAGGCGGCAAAACCGGTGTTGCCGCGGATACATCGCGCTTCGATGGGCACCGACGTGTCGCCGGCGGCGAGGATGAACTCCTGGAGGGCAATTTCTTCTTCGTCGAGGGTGCGGGCCGTCGCCTTGCTCGTTTTGCCGCGGCGGGCGGCGCGCGCCTTATCGAAGCTGGTGTAATTGCGAATCACGTAGAGACGCTCGCAATTCTCCACTTCGGCGAGGCGGATGGTGTGCCGGAGCGCGCCCTGAGCGTGCCCGGAATATTCCGCCAGGAAAACAATATGACGCAACGGTTTCGGCTCCAGCTCCGGATGAGTAAAAAGCATGACCGAGCAGCAGGCCTCCCGGACAAGGCGGCGCGCAACGTTGCCGAGGAACTGGCGATGCACCGCTTCTTTTTCCAAGGCTCCCGCGATTAGCAGATCGAGTTTCATTTTGCGCGCCGCGGTGAGGATGGAAGTGGCGGGATCGCCCTCCTCGTAATGCACAACCGTCTCGGGCGGCAGTTTCAGTTGCGCGATGGCGGCGGCGAACTTCTCCACCGTAGCCGCGGTTTTTTTGCCGACAAAGATCATGCCTAACGAAGCGCCGAAGCGTCGGCGGACGCGGTCGGCTTCGGCCAGCACCTGGTGGAAACGGGGCGAGAACGCCGCGGCCACCGCGATCGATCGGTAGGGAGTATCGCTCATTCTCTCCCGCTACTGTGGAGCGCGGTCGGCCCAGGGCAAATCGGAGGCAAAGTGCAATTGGTTGATTCAGCCTCTTTTCAATCGCGCCTTCCTCTGCGAATTTCCGCCCCATGCGACGCGCGATCTATCCCGGCAGCTTCGACCCCGTGACCAACGGCCACCTCGACGTCATCGAACGCGCGCGCAAACTTTTCGATGAAGTGGTCGTGGCGGTGGCTCACAACGACCAAAAAATGCCCTTCTTTAGCCTCGCGGAACGCCTCGAATTTCTCGGCCAGGTCACGGGTTCGCTCGCGGGGGTGACGATCGCCCCGCTCGACGGTTTGCTTGTCGAATTCGCCCTCGCGCAGAATGCCCACGCCGTCGTGCGCGGCCTGCGCGCGGTCTCGGATTTCGAGTTCGAATTCCAGATGGCGCTCATGAATCGCAAACTGGAAGCGACCGTGGAAACGATCTTTCTCATGCCGAAAGAAGAGTACACTTATCTCAGCTCTCGGATCGTAAAGGAGATCGCGCGCCTTGGTGGCGACGTGAGCAGCTTCGTGCCGGCTTGCGTAGTGGAAAGTTTTGCGGGGAAGTTGAAGAAGTGATTCGAAAGGGGTCGCGAGTGAAAATCCATCTGCGCCAAATCCCGCCCGCAGGGCTGCATCTCGAGGGCGAGCAAGATTGCCCGATCCCGCAATTGGATTCGGCCGAAGTCCGGTGCACCGGGCCGCTGCATTACGATCTCGAGCTTGGCGTCTCGGAGGGTGCGCTGTGGGCAAATGGCGAACTGACCCAACCGGTCGAGCTGCACTGCGTGCGTTGTCTCGAAGCTTTTCCCTTCGAGATCGCGGTGAAAGATTTTGCCCTCCACACCGAGCTGACCGGACCCGAAGAGGTCGATCTGACGCCTTTCATGCGGGAGGACATCCTGCTCAACCTGCCGGCCTACCCGCATTGCGATCGCGAGGGCGGGCGCATCTGTCCGGTGCCGGAAACCCTCACGAACGCGGAGGAAAAGGCGGTGTTGGAAGCGCGTCCGCCCGATTGGAGCGCCCTCGACAAGCTCGATCTATAACTCATGCTCATGCTCCTGATCGTGATCGTGATCGATCCGGACCTGGGTGAGACGACGAGAAGGAGCAAGAGCAGGGTTACGAATCGAGTGGTAACGGTTGCGGTTGTTTTTTGTGGAAACCCTGCTTTCCTAAGCCGCTCGTATGGGAGTCCCAAAACGCAAAACCTCGAAGATGCGGCTGCGCACGCGCAAGGCTTCGCATCGCTGGCAAGCGCCGCAGCTCAATAAATGCCCGCAATGCGGCAGCACGGTGAAATCGCACACTGCCTGCCCCTCGTGCGGTTACTACAAAGGGCGGCAGGTGCTGACGGTTGAGGGGGCGTGATTCGTTAAAGCGATAAAGAGTTGAAGCGTTGAAGCGGACGGAAGATGGAACCGCTTTAACCCGTCATCGCGGCAACGTTTTCGCTTTGCATTCGCGCGCCGAAACCGGCAGATTGGCGCCTCAATGAAAATCGCTCTGGACGCGATGGGTGGCGATTTCGGGCCACCAAATCTCGTGAGCGGCGCGGTTCTGGCGCTGCGCGAATATTCGCAGATCGATAAGCTCTTTCTCGTCGGTGACGCGGGCCAGATCGAAACCGAGCTGAAAAAACAGAACTGCAACGATCGCCGGATCGAGATCGTCCATTCCACTCAGGTCGTCGCCATGACCGACGGCGCGGTCGAATCCGTGCGGCGAAAAAAAGATTCCTCCGTCAGCCGGGCGGTCGATTTGGTGAAAAAAGGTGAGGCGGCTGCAATCGTCAGCGCGGGGCACACCGGCGCCGCGGTGGCTGCGACGACGATCAAGCTGCGCACCCTGCCGGGCATCGATCGCCCGGGGATCGCGGCTGTTATTCCCTCGGAGACGAACATTTTTGTCCTGATCGATGCGGGCGCGAACAGCGACGCGCGGCCCGAACACCTTCTGCAATACGGCATCATGGGCTCGGTCTATTCCCGACATGTCCTGGGCTACAAAAATCCTTCCATCGGCCTGATGTCGATCGGGGGCGAAGACGTCAAGGGGACCGACCTCACGAAAGAGGTCTTCAAAATGTTGAAGCGCAGTCAGCTCAACTTCCGGGGCAACATCGAGGGACACGATCTCTTTGCCCACCCGGTCGAAGTCGTGGTCTGCGATGGCTTCGTCGGGAACGTCATTCTCAAAACCTGCGAGTCAGTCGGCGACGCGATTTTCAAGTGGCTCAAGCATGAGCTGGTGAAAAGCAAGGTGCGGATGGCCGGAGCCTTTCTCGCGCAGAAGGCCTTTCATGCGATAAAGAAAAGAGTGAACTACGAGGAATACGGCGGTTCGCCGCTTCTCGGCGTGAACGGCATCTGCATCATCGCGCATGGGGCTAGCACGCCGCTCGCGATCAAGAACGCGTTGCGGGTCGCGTCCGAGTCGATTGAACAGCAGGTCAACCCACATATTATCGAGGAAGTCAGTCGCTATAATGAAACGCAAGCCACGCTCGAGCCCGCAGTCCGCTAAAGCGCAACGGACGGTCTCGATCATCGGCACCGGCAGCTACGTCCCGAAGAAAATCCTGAGCAACGACGATCTCTCCAAGATCGTCGAAACGGACGACGAATGGATCACGACCCGCACCGGAATCAAGGAGCGGCGGATCGCGGCGAATGACGAATACACGAGCGACATGGGCGCGAAGGCGGCGCTTGCCGCGATGGAGCAGGCGGGCATCACCGGCGAAGAAATCGATTTGATCCTCGTCGCCACCGCCACCCCCGACATGGTTTTCCCCGCCACCGCCTGTTTTATCCAAACCAAAATCGGCGCCAAACGCGCGGCCTGTCTCGACATCTCCGCCGCCTGCGCCGGCTTTCTTTTTGCGATCGAGATCGCGCAGCAGTTCATCACCTGCCACACCTACGACACCGTCCTCGTGATCGGCGCGGAAAAACTCAGCACCATCACCGATTGGACGGAGCGCAACACCTGTGTCCTGTTCGGCGACGGGGCCGGTGCGGCCATTCTGCGCCACCGCGACGGCGGCACCCACGGGCTCATCAGCACCCACATCGCGAGCGACGGAAAATTCGCCGATATCCTCTGGATGCCGGGCGGCGGATCGCGTCACCCCATCACGCGGGAGAACGCGGACGATCATCTGCAAACCATCAAGATGTCGGGCAAGGAAGTTTATAAGCAGGCCGTCACAGCAATGGTCGACGCGGCCCGCAAAGCGCTCGACAAAGCTGGCCTGACGATCGACGACATCGCCTGCGTCATCCCGCACCAGGCCAATGTGCGCATCATCGAAGCGATCGCCGACCGCCTGAAAATCCCGGTCGAAAAATTTTTCGTAAATCTCGATCGCTACGGCAACACCTCCGCTGCGGCGGTCGCGATCGCGCTCGACGAAGCCAACCGCAGCGGCCGCATCAAGGCCGGCGACTATGTCCTGATGGTCGTCTTCGGCGGCGGCCTGACCTGGGCCGGCTCGGTCATCGAGTGGTAGCGCAGCAGAATCTTGAGCGGAAGAAGGCGAGCTCGTTGATGAATTCTCCTTCCACAATTCTCTTCGTCGCCTCGGCGACACTCCCGCCTCGATCATTCAGATTTCGTTCCTGATCTCAACGCGAGATAGTGCCCGCGACCCGAAGCTCGCGTCGCACCCTGGCGACGGTCCCGGGGAGGACGATACGTGATTGAAGCCGGAAGGTTTCCACCTACGCTTCATTGCCTGCATGGAACGTCGCCTCACTGCCATTCTGGCCGCTGACGTCGTTGGCTTCGGCCGGCTGATGGGCCTCGACGAAGCCGGCACTCTCGCGCAGCTCAAGGAGCTGCGCAGCGAGTTCATCGATCGCGGAATTGCCGCGCACCAGGGGCGGATTGTGAAGCTGACCGGCGATGGTATTCTGGCGGAATTTCCAAGCGTCGTACGAGCCGTGGCCTGCGCCGCGGAGATGCAACGCGGGATGCACGGGCGATGCGCCACCCTTCCTCCGGAGCGCCGCATCGAGTTTCGCATCGGGGTGAATCTCGGCGACGTTATTTCCGAGGAAGGCGACATTTACGGCGACGGGGTCAATCTCGCAGTGCGATTGGAAGGGATCGCGGCGCCTGGCGGCATCTGCGTTTCGCAGTCGGTGCGCGACCACGTTGGGAATCGCCTCCCGCTCGCGTTCCAGGATCGAGGCGAACAGCAGCTGAAGAATGTTGAAACTCCGATTCGCGTTTATGATGTGCTCCTGGAAGAGGCGACCATGGCCGGCGCGATTTCCATGAAGAGCGATCGACCATCCATCGTGGTGCTGCCGTTCAACAACATGAGCGGCGACCCCGAGCAGGAGTATTTCAGCGACGGCATCACAGAGGACATCATTACCGATCTGTCAAAAATTTCGGGGCTCCGCGTCGTTGCGCGCCACACCGCATTTACCTACAAAAACAAGCCCGTCAGGGTGCAACAGCTCGGCCAGGAACTGGGCGTTGGCCACGTCCTGGAAGGCAGCGTGCGCAAGGCGGGCGGGCGCGTCCGCATCACCGGCCAGCTGATCTCCTCGCGGGATGGGGGCCATCTCTGGGCCGATCGTTTCGACCGCGACCTGACGGATATCTTCGCCATCCAGGACGAGATTACACACGCCATCGTTGAGCAGCTGAAGGTAAAGCTGTTGCCGCAAGAGAAGAAGTCCATCGAGCAGGCGCCGACAGACAACGTTGAAGCCTACACTTATTATCTCAAAGGGCGGCAGCTTCTGCACCGCGGTTCTACTTCGTACTACAAGGAGGCACGCGAGATGTTCGCGCATGCCGTGCAACTCGATCCATCCTTTGCCCGCGCCTACGCCGGAATCGCCGATTGCGACTCCTTTCTCTTTCTCCGAACCCCGGAGGCGATTTCGCCCGAAAGTATCCTCGCCATGAGTGAAAAGGCGCTGGCTCTCGACGACGATCTGGCTGAAGCGCACGCCTCGCGCGGCAATGCCCTTGCCGTGGTCAAGCGCTACGCCGAGGCCACGGCCGAATTCGAAAAGGCTCTCAGTCTCGATCCAAATTCATATGAAGCGCACTATTTTTACGCTCGCGCCTGCGTCTTCCAGGGGAAGATCGAACAGACGACCGCCTTATATGAGCGGGCGGCCGCGATCAAGCCTGACGACTATGTCTGCCCATGCATGTTGGTGCAGTGGTACCGCTCGCTAGGCCGCAAAGAGGATTCCAAAAACGCCGCACACAAAGGGTTCAAGTTGGCGGAGCGTCAACTCACTCTTCATCCCGATGACGCCAGAGCGGCCGAACTGGGCGCTCAAGCTCTGATTGAGATCGGACAACCGGATCGAGCGCGCGAATGGATTGCCCGCGCCCTGGCGATTGAGCCCAACAATCCGGTGACCTATTACAACGCGGCCTGTAGCTATGCGCTCCTGGGCGAGATCGACAAAGCATTTGAGTCGCTGGAACGCGGGTTGCCCAAAAGCGGCCCGGAGTGGGGCCGATGGATCGAGCACGACTCTGACCTCGATCCAGTGCGGAAGGATCCTCGCTACCAGGCCATCCTCGAGACCATCCGCCGGCAAGAGAGTGAGAAAGAAATCTGACGGCAATCATGCTGGTCAGAATCGCGCAGTCGCAAAAGCTGGTCCACAATGCCGCGTTGGATCGGTTCGAGTACCGATCCGATGCGATCCCCGTTACCAGGAACTGCTCGAGAAAAATCGCCAAGGAGAAAGAAAACTAAGGTAAATACATGCTAGTCGAAACTCACGCCCACTTGGATTATCCGGATTTCGCACCGGATTTCGATGCCGTTCTGCAACGTGCCACGGAGGCCGGCGTCACCCGCATCGTCACCATCGGCACTTCGATCGAAAGCAGCCGGCGGGCAGTCCACCTGGCGGAGAAATATCCCAACATCTTCGCCGTCATCGGCGTGCATCCGAGCTACGCCGAGGAAGCGGAAGAAGACGTCATCACCCCGCTGCGCGAACTGGCGAAGAGCGCGCGGGTCGCGGCTATCGGCGAGACCGGGCTCGATTATCACAGCCTGCCCAGCGCCCGCGTGGCGCGCGAAAGAAAAACGCAGGTGATCGACGCGCTGCAGGCCGATACCGACGACGAAATCGAAGGCGGGATCCATGATGGCGCGCTCAAAAGCAAACAGGCGAGTCTATTTCAGCAACAACTCGATCTCGCCGTCGAATTGCGGCTGAATGTGGTGATCCATCAGCGCGACGCCTGGGACGATACGCTCGACATTTTGCGCGAATATGGCCGCCAGGTGAGCGGCGTCTTCCATTGTTTCGGCGGGACAAAAGAACAGGCCGAGGAGGTGATCGGGATGGGGCATCTGGTTTCCTTTACCGGGATTGTCACCTTCAAGAATGGCGCGAGCGTGCGAGATGTCGCCGCCTCCTTGTCGTTAGGCGAGTTCATGGTCGAGACCGATTGTCCGTATCTCGCCCCGACGCCCTTCCGGGGAAAACGCTGCGAGCCCGCGCACACTCGCCTGGTGGCGGAAAGCATCGCCGCAGCGCGGGACGTCAGCCTCGAAGAGGTGGCCCGGGCCACGACCAAAACAGCGGAGGAATTTTTCCGGCTCAACGGCGCATGAGCTGGCGTTTTCTCCTGCGCTTTTCCGCTCTGGCCCTGGCCTCCCTGGGCGCCTCCTGCACCACGGTGGATAACCGCCACCAGGTCATCGTCAGTGTTCCCGATCAACGCATGGCGGTGCTGGAAGATGGCGCGCCGCTCGCGACCTATCCGGTTTCGACTTCAAAGTTTGGCCTCGGCGATTACCCAGGCACAAGCTGGACCCCGTTAGGCAAACTCGAGATCGCGAAGAAGATCGGCGACGGCGCGCCAAGCGGGACGGCCTTTAAGGATCGCCGGCCAACGGGGGAAATTGTCCCGCCCGATGCGCCCGGCCGCGACATCATCGTGACCCGGATTCTCTGGCTCAAAGGTGAAGAAGCGCAAAACGCGCGGGCCTATTCACGTTGCATCTATATCCATGGCACGCCGGAGGAGCGCAATATCGGCCTGCCAGTCAGCTACGGCTGCATCCGGATGCGTTCGTCGGACGTGATTGAGCTTTTCAACACCGTCGGCCGCGGCGCGCAGGTGAAGATTGAAAATCAGCCGCTCGAAGCACTCGTCCCGGGCATTACGCCGGTCACGGATCGTTTCGTCTCGACCCACAATTTTGCGCCGACCCAGATTCGTTAGGGCCGAACGGCGGAGGCAGCCTTAGGGCAACTGCCCGAGATGCTGTTGCACGGTCGGTTTGGCGAGCAGTTTCATGTCGGCGTCGACCATGATTTCGACCAGTTCGCGGAAACGGACTTTTGGTTCCCAGTCGAGAATCCTCTTGGCTTTCGCCGGATCCCCAATGAGGAGATCGACCTCAGCCGGACGCTCGTAGCGCGCGTCGTGCTTGACGTAGTCGCCCCAATCGAGATCGACATATTCGAACGCGACGTCGAGAAATTCGCGAATCGTGTGCGTCTCGTTGGTCGCGAGGACGAAATCGTCCCCGTCGTGGTGCTGCACGATGCGCCACATCCCCTCGACGTATTCCGGGGCGTATCCCCAATCGCGTTGCGCGTCGAGGTTGCCGAGGAAAAGTTCGTTTTGCAGCCCGTGCTTAATCGCCGCGACTGCGCGGGTGATTTTGCGCGTCACAAACGTCTCGCCGCGACGCGGGCTCTCGTGGTTAAAAAGGATGCCGTTGCTCGCGCAAAGGCCGTAACTTTCCCGGTAGTTGACCGTCGCCCAATAGGCGAAAACCTTCGCCACGCCATACGGGCTGCGGGGCCAGAAAGGCGTCTTCTCGCTCTGCGGCACCTCTTGCGCTTTGCCGAACATCTCGCTGCTCGAGGCCTGGTAAAAACGCGACCGGATGCCGGTCTCGCGGATCGCTTCCAAAATGCGAATCGTGCCGAGCCCGGTGACATCCGAGGTGTATTCCGGAATATCGAAGCTGACCCGCACGTGGCTTTGCGCCGCGAGATGGTAGATTTCGTCCGGCTTCAGGTCGTAGATCAATTTCACCAGGTTCACCGAGTCGCTCAGGTCGCCGTAATGGAGGAACATCCGGACGCCGTTGATGTGCGGGTCGGCGTAGAGATGATCGATCCGTGCGGTGTTGAAGGTGCTGGCGCGCCGAATGATGCCATGTACCTCGTAGCCTTTCTCGAGCAGCAAATCCGCCAGATAGCTGCCGTCCTGTCCGGTGATCCCGGTGATCAACGCTCTCTTCATGGCCAGGCTCCCGCTCTAGCGCATTCGGTCGGGCGCGGCAACCACTTTACCCGGTGCCGGCGCTCGATTGCGCGAGGACCGCGCGCTGGGCTGCGATCAGGTCGGCGATCCCTTTCCGGCCTAACGACAACATCTCCAAAAGCTCCTCATGGGAAAACGTCGCTTCCTCGCCTGCCCCCTGCACCTCGACGAGGGCGCTGTCCTCAGTCGCGACGAGATTGAGATCGACCGTCACCGCCTTGTCTTCCTCATAGTTAAGATCGAGCAACGCGACGCCATCGATCACGCCCACGCTCACTGCCGCGACCAGTTTTCTAATTGGCGACTCGGCAATTTTTTCTTCCTCCACCAACCGCCGGCACGCGAGTGAAACAGCCAGACTGGCTCCCGTGATCGCCGCCGTGCGCGTCCCGCCGTCCGCCTGCAGAACGTCGCAGTCGACCCAGATCGTGCGCGGTCCTAGTTTCTCCAAATCGACTACCGCGCGCATCGAGCGTCCGATCAGGCGCTGGATTTCGCTGCTCCGTCCGTCGAGCCGCCCTTTCGCAATATCCCGCGGCTTCCGCGTCAAGGTCGAGTAGGGCAACATCGAATATTCGGCCGTCAACCAGCCTCCGCTCACCCGCTGATCTTTCATCCAGCGCGGGACCGACTCCTCCACCATGACGGCGCAAAGCACACGCGTGCTTCCGAACGAAACCAGGACGGAACCGCTGGCATGCGGCGCAATGTCCAACTCGAACCGTAATGCCCGCAGTTCATCTGGGCGCCGGTCATCCAGGCGATTCATCCGCCCAAACTAGATGAAGTCGGTCCCGGCGCTATCGCAAAATGGGATCGCTAGCCGTTCACCACCGTCCCGCCATTCGGGTGCAGCACCTGGCCGGTCATATACGAGGAGTCGTCGGAGCCGAGGAAGACAAACGAGGTTGCGACCTCATCGGGTTGACCGGCTCGCTGCATCGGCACGTCAGCCCCGAATGTGGCCACTTCGTCCGCCGGGAAGGTTGATGGAATCAGTGGCGTCCAAATTGGCCCGGGCGCGACGGCATTCACCCTAATCCCCCTCTCGACCAGCGATTGCGAAAGCGAACGGGTGAAGCCGACGATCGCGCCTTTGGTGGAGGAATAATCGAGCAGATGGGCGCTGCCTTTGTATGTGGTGACGGAGGCGGTGTTGATGATCGCACCCCCTTTCTCCAGATGCCTCAGGGCCGCTTTCGTGAGGAAAAACATCGCGAAAATGTTCGTCCGAAAAGTTCGCAGGAGTTGCTTTTCGGTGATCTTTTCGATGCTCTCTCGCGGATGCTGCTCGGCTGCGTTGTTCACCAGGATATCCAACCGGCCAAGCTCTTTAACCGTCCGCCGCACCGCGGCTTTGCAGAATTTCTCCTCTCCGATGTCGCCCGAGATGAGGAGGCAGTTTCGTCCCTGTTCTTCGACCATGCGCTTCGTTTCGCGCGCATCGCGGTGCTCGTTGAAATAGACGATTGCCGTATCCGCTCCCTCTTTTGCGAAGAGCACGGCCACCGCCCGGCCAATTCCGCTGTCGCCGCCCGTGATCAACGCCACTCGATCCGCCAGTTTGTCGCAGCCACGATACTCGTGCTCGCCGGAGTCCGGTTGCGGCTTCATCTTGGCCTGGAGCCCTGGCTGCCGGGCCTGATGTTGCGGCGGGCGCTGCTTTTTCTGCTGTTTTTTCTGCGGCATCGTCGAATGTCTCCCTTGATTGTTAAGCGGGCGGATGTCGATATCAGTTCGCGATTCTGACTGGCGCCAGATGGGTCGCAGAGCCGACACGGAGAAATTTCGCAGAAATTTCTAAAAAAATTGCCGTTGCCAGTTGACGACTCCCGGGAGTGGTATATTTTCGCAATCCCGCAGGAAGCGGGGCTTCACCGGTCGAGAGGCAAAGGGAAGCTGGTTCTCGCAATTTTTGGGACTGCAAATTGGAACTCAATTTTGTCCCGGCATGATGATCGGAAACGAAAATTATCGTCGGCGCCAGAATTGAGTTTTTTGACGCCCGGAAGTTGCGCGGGAGCCGCTGGTTCTTTGAAATCTACATACAGGGTAGTAAATACAACTTTTTAGAGCTGAGTCTGAATCTTAAATAAGCTCCGGTCTTAGGATCGGGGCGGAGAGTTTCAGTTATCAAAGATCTCTGGTCCCGTGAGGGGCCGGAACAGATTGATCAAGCTACAAAGAGCGCATAATGGATGCCTTGGTGCCAATAGGCGATGAAGGACGTGGCTAACTGCGATAAGCCTCGGAGAGCGGTAAACACGCTTTGACCCGGGGATCTCCGAATGGGATAACCTGAGTGGGATAATACCTGCTCGAGCTCATGTGAATCTATAGCATGAGCATCGCGACACCCGGTGAAGTGAAACATCTCAGTAACCGGAGGAAAAGAAAGCGAAAGCGATTCCGTCAGTAGTGGCGAGCGAAAGCGGAAGAGACCAAACCACCAGCTTGCTGGTGGGGTTGTAGGAGCCCGATGTGGTA
>DATBDG010000133.1:0-16287 GCA_036270055.1 Chthoniobacterales bacterium | reverse complement strand
AAAGGCGGCGAAAAACAATTGCAGCTCGGCCTTCCCACCTCCGAGGAACCGCCCGGCAAACCGCTGCGTCGTTTATCCGAGCGCGGACTCGGCACACTCAATCGGACCGATCCCGTTTTCCTCGGCTTGCAAAAAACACGGCTGCACGATCCCCTGCTCGGCTTTCTCGGTTCGAACGATCATCCGGGCGACTATCGTTCCAGCGGTTGCTCGGCTTGTCACGTCGTCTACGCGAACGATCGTTCGCCGACGAACTCCGGCTGGTGGAGCAAGTATGGTCATCAGGGTCTCACGTTCACCGGCGATAAAACGATCCCGCGCAACGAGCGCGGCCACCCGGTCACGCACCAGTTCACGCGCTCAATCCCTTCCAGCCAGTGCATGAATTGTCACATGCATCAGGGCAATTTGTTCGTGAATCCCTATCTCGGTTACACCTGGTGGGATCAGGAAACCGATGGCGAGTTCATGTATCCCAAAGTGCAGCATGATCCGACCGACGCCGAGCTGGTTGCCGCCACCCAGGTCAATCCGGAAGCCGCGGCCGCCCGCGGGCTCTGGGGCAACCCCGATTTTGTCGCGCATGCGGCAGAGCTGAACCCGCAGCTCAAGCATACCCAGTTTGCCGATTATCACGGGCACGGCTGGGTCTTTCGCGCGATCTTTAAACACGATCGCAAGGGCACGCTGCTCGACCTCGACGATCATCCGATTGCGCATAACGACCCGCAGAAATTCGCCAAGGCTGTTCATTTGAAAGACATCCATCTGGCGCGCGGAATGCAGTGTGGAGATTGTCACTTTCTCACCGACGTGCACGGCAACGGCCAGCTTTACGGCGAGCCGCGCAACGCCACCACCATCACCTGTGTCGATTGCCACGGCACGGTCGCGGCCCGGCCTACCCTCCTCACTTCGGGCAACGCCGGGCAGGTCGATTTGAACCAGAGCAACACGCCCTTCGGGCCGCGTTTTATCTGGGAAGGAAGCGCGCTTTATCAGCAGTCCTCGATGTCGCCCGATGTGCGCTGGGAAATTCCGCAAACGATGGATACGATCGATCCGCTCTCCTCGCACTACAACGCCAGGTCGGCCTACGCCAAAACCCTGGCGCGCGATGGCGTGGCGTGGGGAACGGTCCCCTCCACGCCTAACGAAGGTTGCCGCCGGCTGGCACACGACAACAGCCGAATGGATTGCCAGATCTGTCACACCTCCTGGGCGACCAGTTGTTTCGGCTGCCACCTCCCGATGAAGGCCAACCAGCGGGTCGCGCAAAACAAATTCGAGGGTGTGACCGATCGCAATTTCACGACCTACAACCCCCAGGTGGTGCGGGACGACGTTTTCATGCTCGGGCTCGACGGATCGGTAAAGAAGAATCGAATGGCCGTGATCCGTTCTTCGAGCGCGGTCGTGGTCAGCTCGCAAAACCAAAATCGGGAATGGGTCTATTCGCAGCAGCAGACTGTTTCGGCCGAAGGCTTCAGCGGCCAGGCGTTCAATCCCCATTTCCCGCACACCACGAGCAGCGTCGGGACGACAAAGAATTGCGAGGACTGCCATCTTTCGAAGAAAAACAACAATAACGCCTGGATGGCGTCATTATTAGGTTTCGGCACCGGGACGGTGAATTTCTTCGGGCGTTACGCCTATGTCGGCGCGGGGCGCGATGGATTTCACGCCGTCGTCTGGACGGAGCCGGAGGAACCGCAGGCGGTCATCGGCAGTCATCTGCAGAAAATTGCCTACCCCGCCGATTATCAAAAGCACGTCGCGGGCGGGTCGGTCCTGACCCAAGCCTACGAGCATCGTGGACATGACATCGAGGACATTGTTTTGCGCGGCGAATATCTCTACACCGCGAACGGCCGGGGCGGATTCGAAGTCTTCGACGTCGCGAACATCGACCAGAAAGGATTTTCGGAGCGCATCGTGAGCGCGCCCGTTTCGCCGCTCGGCCAGCGCACACGCATCCACACGAAAGACGCGACTTGTGTCGCACTCCCGAGCACGCTCGCACTGGATCCGGCCCGGGTGCAGCTCCCGCAAAACGAAGAGCAGCCGATCGACCCTTTCTACGCCTTCGTTTACGTCTCCGATCGTGAGGAAGGGCTCGTCGTCGTCAATGTCGCGACCCTGGTCGATGGCAACCCCGACAATAATTTCGTCAAGGAAGTGGCGCGCTTTAATCCGGACGGCGTCCTGACCGGCGCCAACTTCGTCGCGGCCGCCGGCCACCGGCTTTACCTGACGACTCCGCGAGGCTTGTTCGTAATCGACGTGCGCGACCCGGCGCATCCGCGCATCGCCGGGCAGGTAATGAGCGATTTCCTGCGCAACCCGCGCTGCGTCGCAATTCAATTCCGTTATGCCTTTGTGACCGACGCTGACGGTTTGAAGGTGCTCGATATCACCGACCCGGATCGGCCGCTCCCGGTCCGGACCGGATTCGTCAGGCTGAGGAACGCCGGCCGGCTCTACGTCGCGCGGACCTACGCTTACGTCGCAAACGGGTCGGAAGGTCTCGCGATTGTCGATGTCGAAAATCCGGAGCAGCCGCGGCTCGAGCAAATGTTCAATGCCGGTGGCGCGCTCAACGACACCCGCGCGGTCCAGATCGGGAGCGTGAGCGCCTCACAGTATGCGCTCGTCGCCGATGGAAAAAATGGCTTCCGCGTCATCCAGCTCATCTCTCCCGACACCGTGCCGGGCGCGGCCGGGTTCAGTCCGCCCCCAAATCCGCAAGTCATCGCGACCTATCCGATGAAGGGAGAAGCGGTCTGCGTCTCGCGCGGCTTGGAGCGCGATCGGGTGGTGGATGAAACCGGCGGGCAGACCGTGGTCTTTGGGCGGCGCGGCTCGCGGCCGTTTCATCTCTCGGAGATGCTGCCCTTCCTGCGACACGTGGACGGGATTTATCCGGCTAACGACGAGGCCGTCCATACCGGGCCGCTTTACCGCGTGGAAAATGTCGCCCGCCGAGGAAAGAACCTTTTTACGAGCAGCGGGCGCGAATTGCTGCCGCTGGCGCAACCTTCACGTTCCCCCGGAGAGGTGGAAAAAGAGAAAGTTGAACATTGAACGTTTGCCTCTCTGGCCGTTGGGATTTGCGATGCCGTGCCCCATCTCGAGCCGCAAATTGCTCTCCGGTTCAGGCGTCATGCCCTATTTGGCGCCGACTGGCGAGGCGCGCCGCGGTTGCATCCCGGCCAGGGTGAGCGAGGCCGGCGCGTGGTAGCTGTGACAAGTCGTGCACTCGGCCACGACTTTGCCTTTCGGGCTGTGGCAGGTGACGCAACTGGCCAGGCCCGGCATGAGCACATCAGAGGTGAGGTGGCTCTGGGTGGCGCGATGGCAATCGTCGCATTTCACTATCCGGTGTTTCGTGTGATCGAACCCAGCCTGCGGCATCCAGCGTTCGATGAAGACCGGTTTGGCGATAAAGGGCGCGGCGTTGGCCACCGGCTGGACCTGGTGGCAGAGGGCGCAGCCATAGAATGAAGCGCGCACCCGGGGCTCGGCTCCCGGCCGAAGCTTGTAGGGATCGGCGACAAAGAAAACCTGGTGCTCAAAATCTTCCCCCGACCGCACCCGCTCGCGCAGTTGCAGCATCTGCCGGGTGACGAAATTTTTGATGTCGTTAGGCTGGGTGATTCCTTTCTTGACCGCGAGATCCGCGTATTGCGTCGGGAGGGTGCGGAGGAATCCGCGCACTGCGGTGGTATTGCCGTGCGGGAGGGTGAGCTCGGGATTTTTAGGATCGATCTGGAGTGAGTGACAAGGCTGGCACTGGGCCGCGAAACTGATGCGTCGATTGTTATACCGCCCCTCGGTGTCGGGCTGATGACAAAAAGCGCATTCCAGCTTTTGACCGTCGATGAGCGGGATGTCGGGGGCGAAATGGCGTTGGTGATCGAACTTCAGCACGTCGGGGTCGCGCACGGGCTCGCGTTTGAGTTGAAATTCCGGATGGCCATTCCAGAAGGAAGGAAAGGCCCGCGTGTAACCGTTCGGCGGACGCGGCAGGCGGAAGACGATCTGCGGCGGCGGCAGCGGATGGCGCTCGAAGTTGGTCCAGTCAAACTGGCGCCCTTTCGCGGCCGAGGCGCTCATCGTCAGGCGATTGTCGTGACAGGAGGCGCACTGGGCGCTCGCGACCCGCTTTAATGCTCCCGAACCGCGGTGTTCCCGGTGACAGACCGAACAGGAACGATTCCGGACCACGTTTGGCTCGTGGAAGGCGTAGCTTCGCTTGTCCTGTTTGAGATGGCAGGCCTCACAATTTTTATCGATCGGGTCGAAAGCTACGCCCTGCTCGAAGCGTTCGCGCAGCACTTTCTCGAATTCGGCCTCCGTCAGGCGGTGCGCGGTGAGCACGGTTTTGTCGTGGCAGCTCGCGCAATTGCGGACCAGCGGGGCGTGACTGGCCGAGAGCGGTCCGGGGTTAAAGAATCTCTCGTCTCCGCGTCGTTGATAAACAATGATGAGGGCGAGCCCGAGGGAGGCGGTGAAAAAGCAGACCAGAAAACGCGCCAACCGCCGCGGCTGAATCCTTTTGAACAAGTCCAGGTTGCCCTGGTAACTGGCGGCGATCTGCTTTTGCGTCCGTCGCGGCGTAGCCATCGCGTCAGTAATAGAAGAGGGTCACGAAAGCGTGCCAGGCGGTCAGCATGAGAAGCAGAAAGGAAAACGGCACGTGTACGAAGAGCCAGCCGTGCAGCCAGCGGTGGAAGCGCAGCTGCAGGTCGAGCAGCCGACGTTGATCGCACCAAGTCTGAATCTCCGCGACCCGGCTCCAATACGCTTCCGTCACGCTCAGCTGGACGAAACGAAAAGTGTCTTCGCTATAAGTGCTGTCGCCGAGCTGAAACCGGCCGCCGCGCCGCGCCCTGAGATAGGGGATGACCTGATCCTGGAGAAACGCCACGAGGGCGGCTTCCGATTGCGGATCGACCGCCGGGGCACCGGCGAGCGTCTGGTGCGTAGCAGCCGGTTGCAAAGAGTGGCACATTCTTTCCGCGGCGCGCGCGAGCTGGGAGCGGATAAAGGGGATTTGCTCGTAGATCGTCTCGGTGGGCAAACGCTCCTGCATGATCCGTGGCACTTTCTGTTGCAGGAATAGGCCGTAGATGCCGCTCACCATCACGACGGCATAGAGCGCCAGAAGAAGGATGGTCATGGGTGCACCGAGCCGAAACCCGCTGTGCAGCAGAACGAGCGGAATGGTGAGGAGCGTGAGCCAGATATGGGCGCGAAGCCAGCTTTGCACGCTGCCGATGGGCCAGAGCACGACTCTCTTGCGCAGGCTGAGGAGGGCGCCGAAAACGAAAATCGCAAAGGCGAGCGCGCCGAAAACGAGACCGACGGGAGTGCCGCCGATACTGCGATGTTCCGAAATTTTTTGCACGAGCGCAGGAGGCAAAGCCAGCCCGGACGGCAGCTGCGCCGGATAAAAATTGCCCACGTAGACCCAGCCGGCCGCGAGCGTCGCGAGGATGACGAAGAGCAACCAGGGGAGGTGAGTGCGATTGAGGATTCGCATACGCGCTTATGCTTCGAGCAACAGGTCTGCGGTCGGCCGCCGGGGGCGGGTGAGCCTTTCGAAAAAGTCCTGCATGCCGTTTTCCCGGAGGATTGGCCCCGAGAATACTCTTCGGCCGTTTTCAGGGAAGAACATTTGATTCGTTAGGCCTGAAAAAAAGCGGCAGGCACCAGCAATTGTCTGGTGTCGCTCCCGCGCTCCCCGCTAGGCTCGGAAGCGTGAGCGGTCGCGTATCCTGGTGGTTTCGTTCCGTCGCGGCTCCGGCTGTTTTTTTAACCGGAGACCCGGCCCCTCAGCTGGCGGCCGCCACCTTGCAGACGGATCAGTTCGTCGGAGCGGCCGGTTGCCAATCTTCCAGTTGCCATGGCGGGGCGGGCGCAAAGCGGAGCCAGTTTCTCACCTGGGTGAAAGATGATTTTCACTCCCGTGCCTACGCCGTCTTAGTCACCGCCCGTTCGGCCCGGATGGCGGAAACGCTCGGGCTGCCGGCCGCGCAAACGAGCGGCCGCTGCACCATCTGCCATTCACCATTGCAAACGGTCGGGCCTGTTCGTCTCGCCAAAACGGCTCAAATCGATGAGGGCGTTTCCTGCGAAAACTGCCACGGGGCCGCCAACCAATGGCTGCGCGCACACACCCGCAAGGATTGGACTTATGCGACCGACGTCGGCGCTGGCATGCGCGACCTGCGCAGCTATTACGTCCGGGCCAATACCTGCGTCGCCTGTCATCAAAATCTGGAAGCGGATCTGCTCGCGGCCGGTCATCCCGAGCTGACGTTCGAACTCGACGGGCAATCGGTCGCGGAGCCGAAACATTGGCGGGACGAAGATTCCTCGGGTGGAGCGCGGGCCTGGCTCGTCGGGCAGGCGGTGGCGTTGCGCGAGCTGAGTTGGGCGGCGGGGAATAATCCAACACCGGAGGCAAACGCCGAGGCGCGCTGGAATGCGCTTGTCTGGCTGCTGGCGAAGACGACGGCGGGTCAAAGTCGCCTCCCGACGATCGAGCCGCCGCGCGGAGCTGGCGACCGCGCGCGGTTTGTGAGCGAGCGGGAGCGCGCGGACCTGCTGGCCCGGCAGGCGGCCTCGATCGCCTGGGACGATCGACTGACGAAAGCGATGTTGCGCGCGCTGGCCGGGACGGGGCCCGAATTCGTCGCCGCGCCCTCGCCATCCCCCGAGCATCTCTTTGCGCGCGCGACCCGATTAGTCCTCGCCCTCGATCGACTCGCGCGCGCCCGTGTGCAGGGAATGATCGCATCGGCCAGCGCCGCCGCGCTCAAAACACTTTTCGAGGACGTTCGTAACCGCCCCGATTTCGCGCCCGCAAAATTCTCCGCCGATCTCGCAACTTTTCGCACGACATTGGAAACCGCTCCGTAGTAGTATCGCGCCGTAACCATGCCTAACGAACCCCCGATTTCTCAATCCCGCCGCGCACGTCCGCCTGCTTGAGCCTGGAGAAGACAAATGGCAATCGAACGGCTCACTTCCTATGCACCGGCGCTCGTGCCGGCCTTGCACCGGATTCAAAGCCAGTTCGGTTATTTGAAGCCAGAAGCCCTCGCCGAGTACGCGCAGGAGAGCGGGGTGCCGCAATATCGGCTGCAGGCGTTGGCGAGTTTTTTTCCCCATTTCCTGCTCAGCCCGCCAAAGAAGATCACGCTGAAAGTCTGCCGCGATTTATCCTGTCACCTCGCCGGCTCCGGCTCGATCCTGCGGGATCTGGCTGGCCTAACGAGTGAAGACGTTTCGGTCGAGGGAGTGTCCTGTCTTGGGCGCTGCGACCGGGCGCCAGCCGCCTGCCTCGCGCTCCAGGGCACGGAGCGCGAGCAATATTATCTGGGGCGATCGAGCGAAGAATTAAAGGCGATCGTGGCCGCGACGCGGAGTGGGAATCCGCCCGCGTCGGACCACGATGCGGGGCAGCCTGCTTTTGGCGAGAAGTACCTCATCGATCCCTACCAGGGAGCGACGCCCGATTATCAGGCTGTCCGGGCCGCGGTCGCCGCCCGCGACGCTTCCCTCAGCGGGGCGATGAAAATTCTGGCGGCCAAGCCGGAGTGGACGCTGGAAATGGTGGAACAATTCCGGATGGCGGCGCTGCGCCAGATGCGGGTCGATTTCGAGATCCCGCCGCCGATCCAAGAAGCCGTCCGCGCCTGGCAGACAGAAGAGGATTGGGCGAAAGGCCGGGAGCTGGGCGGCTGGTCGGATATCATCCTCGATGAAATCCGCGAGGCCGATCTCCGTGGCCTGGGCGGCGCGGGGATTCCGGCGGTGCAAAAATGGCGCGATGTGCGCGACGCGGTCCGGCAAGCGCGGCAGCGGGAAGGGGACGACCGCGCCTTCATCGTGGTGAACGGCGACGAGAGCGAGCCCGGTACGTTCAAAGACCGCGAGCTGCTCCTCCGCACACCGCATCTTATCGTGGAAGCGGTCATCCTGGCCTGTCTCATTACCGAAGCGACGCAGGGTTTTATTTACATCCGGCACGAATACGCCGAACAGATCGCGGCCTGCGAGCGAGAGATCCGGCGCGCCGAGCAACTCGAGCTGTGTGGCGACAATGCCATGGTCGTGGGTCGGTCGTTGCCCCTTTCTGTGTTCGTTAGTCCCGGCGGTTATATTTGCGGTGAACAGAGCGCGCTCATCGAAGCGATGTCGGATCGGCGCGGCGAGCCACGCAACCTGCCGCCCAAACTGGAGACCAACGGGCTGCAGGATCTTCCGACGCTGGTGAGCAATGTAGAGACGTTTGCCTGGGTGCCCTACATCTGTTTGAACTCCGGCAAAACCTACGCCGAGCAGGGCGTCAACGGGTGGAAAGGGCGTCGCATTTTTTCCGTCTCGGGCGACGTCAAGCGCCCGGGTGTTTACGAAGTGCCGATGGGGCTAACCCTTCGCGAGCTCATTTTCGGGGAGGCCTATTGCCAGGGGATGGCGGGGGACAAAAAGCTCAAAGGGTTCGCCCCTTCCGGTCCCTCCGGCGGTTTTCTTCCCGCGAAATTGACCGCTGGGAATGGTCTGCCACGCGACCACACCAACAACAAAAGCTGGCAGGCGCTAGCGGCGCGGCGCGGGTTCGATCCGAACGCAACCGAGCTCGATATTTTCGATTTCGAGCTGGAGTTGAATTTGTTCCGGGCGCTCAGTCCGACGCAGGCCCTGGGCGCCGGGCTGACCGTTTATGCAGAGGACCGCGATATGGCGGAACAAGCGGTCAATTCGGTCGAGTTCTTTCGCAATGAGTCCTGCGGCAAATGCGTGCCCTGCCGGCTCGGAGCCCAGAAGCTGGCTTCGCTCGGGTCGCACCTGCTGAAGGGTGAGATCGGAGCGAGGAGCTGGAAGGAGGAGATTCTGCCGCTGATCAAAGAGATGGGCACGGCGATCGAGCTGGCTTCGATCTGCGGCCTTGGCCGTTCCGTGCCCGTGCCGCTCAAAACCGCCGCCGCCTTTTTTGAGGAAGACGTGGGCAGACACTTGTCGGATAATGGTGCCGCGCCCACCGGCAAAGGGCGATAGGCCATGCCTGAAGACTCCGAGTTTGTTGCCGGTCTATTCGTTCGCGATGACGACGAAGGTTTGTTCAGTCGTGATATCGATGGACAACTGGTACGGCTCGATAGCCCGACTGAGTCGGACTACGAAAAAAATGTCACTCTCCAGATTGATGGTCTCCCGGTCACGGTGCCGTTGGCGGAGCCGCTGACCGATGCCAACGGCAACATCGTGGTCGACCTGGAAGGCCGCACCACCCCGCGTTACACCACGATCTACGACGCGGCGCGGAAGCTCTACGTGGAGCAAATCGGGGACGAAAAGAAAATCCCGATCCCGGTCCTGTGTCATCAACCGCACATGGTCCCGGTCGCGGTTTGCCGTCTTTGTATCGTCCAGATCTATGGCCAGAAACGCGGGCGCCGCGCCGCGGAACGCAAACTCCTCCCGGCGTGCCAGCATCAGGTGAAGGAGGGGATGGAGGTGTTCACCATGAACGCTCCCGGACCCGACGGCGATCGAGTCCGGCAGACGGTGAAGGTGATGACCGAACTTTTGGCCGCCGATCATCTCAAGCCGGCGCAACCTCCCGAGTTGGAGAAAGAATTTTCACCCTTCAACGAACTCGGCCAGATGACCGAGCGTTGCGGAGCGGACGCGGCGCGCTTCCGGTTGAATCTCCTGACGGACCCGCCCCCGCCCGCGCGGCCCCTCGCCGGCCGGCGCGGAGTTGATTCTTCGTCTCCGGTTTTCCTGGTCGATCATGGCGCCTGTATTCTCTGCGATCGTTGCGTGCGCGCCTGTGATGACGTGCGCGAGAACCACGTCATCGGGCGTACTGGCAAAGGCGCGACCGCCGGCATCGGGTTCGACCTTAACCTGCCGATGGGAGAGTCGACCTGCGTGAAGTGCGGCGAATGCATGGTCTCCTGTCCGACGAGCGCGATCACCTTTAAACCGATCGCCCAGATCAAAGTGCTGGCGAGAATTCGCTCGGCCAAGGCTCTGAGCGTGCGCGAGCTGATTTCCGATCCGATCTTTGCCGGGATTCCGCCGAAGTTCCTGCTCTGGCAGCAGGGGTTGGTGATTCGTCGGCGGGTCAGGAAAGGCGAGATCTTGTGCCGGCAGGGTGATCCGGGGAACACGGCCTTCATTATCCGCCGGGGCCGATTCAAGGTCACGATTCGTCGCCGCGGGTCGGGAACGGGGAAGAGTTGGTTTCGGCGCTCGAAACGCGTCGTTAGGGAAAGAACTCCCGAAGACCTCATCATCGGCGAGATGGCCTGCCTGAGCGGATCGCCCCGCGCCGCCGACGTAACCGCGCTCGAGAGCGGCGAAATCTGGGAGATTCGCCGCAATGTCCTCGACCGGCTGATGCGACTCCCGAGCCAGCGGGAGCGATTCGAAACCGAGTATCGCGAGAGTTCTTTGGATTTGGCCTTGCAGGACACCGATCTTTTTCGCGGGATCGAGCCGGAGGAATACGGCGAGATTGTCGACTACCTGCGGGAACGGCTCCATTTCGTGCGGGTGCAGCCGGGTCAGGCTCTCTTCAGACAGGGTGAGATTGCGACCCATCTCTACTTCGTCCGGCTGGGCGAAGTCCGGGTCAGTTTTCAGCGGCACGGCAAAGAGACGAAGGTGGTTTCGAGCGGGCCGGGCACCGTCCTGGGTGAGATCGGATTGCTCGCTCTCTCCCTCGATGATCGCAAGACCGTCGAAGAAAACGATCGAGACCTGAAGAGCACGCTGAATCAATCGATCGACAACCTCGCCGCGCACCTCCCCGCCGGGGTTCGGACCGGGACCTGCGCGGCGCTCAACCAACTGGAGCTGGCCCAGCTCAACCGGGCCGATTTTCTCGGAATGCTGCGCAAATTCACGGCCCTGCGTCATCGAATCATTGAACAATCGCTCGCTCGCTTGCGGAGATCGACCGTGGGCCACCGCGTGCTCGATCAATATGTCGAGCAAGGCCTTTACGAGGGGCAAAGCGTCCTCGTGCTCGATCTCGACAACTGCACCCGGTGCGATGCCTGCACCCGGGGCTGCGTCGAGGAACATGGCAGCGAGACCCACGGCTTCCCGATCCCGCGCCTGCTCCGGGCGGGGCGCCGGCTTGACAATTTCATGGTCGCGACCTCCTGCCGGTCCTGCACCGATCCGCATTGCATGGTGGGATGTCCGGTCGATTCGATTCATCGCGGCAAGCACCTCCAGATCGTGATCGAAGATCACTGCATTGGCTGCGGACTCTGCGCCGAGAACTGTCCCTACGGCAGCATCTTCATGATCCCTAACGAGCGGCGCAAAATTTCCATCATCGATCCGGAGCGCGTCGGGCGCACTTACGCGGTCGGCCAACTCAAGGCGGCCAACTGCGACCTGTGTGACGCGCGGGGTGAGCTCTCCTCGCCGCGTCCGGCCTGCGTCGCAGCCTGTCCGCACGACGCCGCTTTTCGCCTGACCGGGCCGCAATTGCTCCAGCGGGTAATGGGAAAACACGCCGAGGAGTTGGGCGAAGCCGGCTGGCGTGTCTGAACGGCTAGTCTAACCCTGCCGCCGTACTCTATTTGTCGGACAGCTCGATAACGCCGTTCCAATCTGCCGCTCTTTCCTGCTGGGAGAGCTGCGCAATCCGGCGCAAATAAAACTCGGCGGGACCGTCCGAACCACCGCGCAGTTTGCGGGTCCGCTTCATTGATTCGGCGGCACGAGCAAATTCTCCCTTCCGAAAATCGTCGAGCCCTGCTTCGAAGGCCTCAATCCATACGCCCTCTCCATTCTGGGCCTCGGCGCGACAAAGCAGTTCGTGAATCACGACGCTGTGCGTCTTGCCGGCCACCTGAAATTCACCAAGGCGCCGGCTGATAAATCGGCTTCCGAGCTGCGTCCGGACCGCTTCCGAGATTAAAACCTGAGTGTCGAGATACTTGTTCAGTGACTCAAGGCGGGAAGCGAAGTTGGTCGTGTCCCCGATCATCGTGTAATCGAAACGAAACGACGAACCGAGATTCCCCGCCAGCACCTTGCCGCTGTGCACGCCCACTCGGGTCCGCAATCTTTTCCCTCGTACCTCTATTTCGGACAAAGAGCGGAGGTCGCAGGCCGCCTCCGTCGCGCAGATGGCGTGGGCCGGCTCATTGATTGGCGCTCCCCACGCCGCCATGACGGCATCGCCCACATATTTGATGATTGTGCCCCTGTTCTTCAGGATACAGCGCGTCGTTTGTTCGAAATAGGCGATCAAAATGGCTGAAACCTCGGCCGGATCGAGGTCTTCGGAGATCGTCGTGAAGCTTTCCAAGTCGGTGAAGATCACGGTGGCCTCGACCACCTTGCCGCCCGGGTGCAAATCGAAATCAGAATCGGCGATCAGGTCCGCCATTTGCGGCGAGAGATAGAAGCCAAAGGCCTTGCGTAACTCTTTGCGGCGGCGGGATTCCAACAGGTATTGTGAAGTCACGCTCCAGGCCAGGCCGATAGGCATCTGGATCGCAGCGGGGATCAACCAGGCAAACCAAATGCGCTCCTGCCAGACGAGCAGGCAGGCCGCGCAGGCGATGGCGGCGGAGATGAAAATGGCCAACAGCGTCGCTTGCCAGGGCCGGAACCATTGGAAGGAAAGGCCACCGGCGAGCAGGCCGATAAACACGATCAGAGCTGTCTCCCAATTCGCGGCCATTCGAGTTAACCAATCGCCGCGGAGCAAATTCAGCAGGATGGTCGCTTGAACTTCCATTCCCGGGGTGAATTGGTGGTTTGATCTCGAATAGGGCGTGACGAACTCGTCTCTCCCCACCATCTGACCACCGATCGCGTACTCACCGCCGACGAAAACAATTTTGTCTTTGAAAAACTTGGGAGGAACTCCGTTCGGCATAAGCGCCTGCGCGATGCTAACGGTATGAAAGCAACCCCGCGGCCCGTAATAGTTCGCCCAATGCGGTCCAAGCGCCTCACGTGACTCGCGCGTGATCGGCGCCCCCAGAAATTTTGCGGCTTCCCAGGTCACAGTCGCTTTGACCCCGTTACCGAAGTAGATGCCCCGGACTCCATAGTCCGGATCCACGTTCCAGGCTGAGACACCCCAACCGGCGGCGGCCTTGCGCAACGACTTTATCGGGGGGGCGATGCTTTCCGATCGCACCCCTTGTCGTTCCTTGCGGTCGAGAAACGCGCCCAGGATGACTCGTCCGTTTCTGCGCATGGACTCCGCGAAAGCCGCATCGGCGGTGGGCCCACGCGGCTGGTCAAAAACGATGTCGTAAAAGACAAGGCGTGCTTTGTCCTTGGTCAGGCGATCCAGGAGCGCTGTGTGCAGGTCTCGATTCCAGGCATCGTCCAGTGGTTGGTGTAGCTGCCTGGCGGAAACCTCGTCGAGATAAACCACAATAATTTCGTGCGTCTCGAGCGGGGCACGCACGAGAAATGGCAGGTCATAGCTTAGTCTTACGAGAGGCTCCGCGAACGAATAGCGGAGGCAGGCAAGCCCCAGGCCGATCACAATTGCAGCGCCCGCTCCAATCGTTAGGCCGCGGGTCAGATGCCTGATCTGGCGAATCTCCATGGAGTCAAACGACGTTTTCGGCGGCCCTCATAAAGCCTCCATCACCACTAGAAGTTCAGCCGCACCCGGGCGACAAAGGTCCGCTCGCGCGGCAGCTCATTGTAGTAGTTGAGGGGATTCAATTTGTAGTCCTGGTCGTTGATGTCGAGAAAACCAATCGTGATGTCGCCATAATTACGCCGGAATCGGTAGCCAGCGTAGGCGTTCACCTGGAAGATTTCATCGCCTGGGATATCCGGAGAATAGCCCACATTTCTCTGCTGCGCCCAATAGCCTTCCAAACGTCCGAACCAGCCGGAGGGGTGATTGTAAATCGCAAAAAGCTGAGCCTGATGCAGGGTTGCTTTCTGTCCGCTATCTCCCAGTGGAGAAACCGAACTCGGGATGGCGCGAAAGACGGTTTGGAGGTCCGAATAGGTAACCTCATACTTCGCGCCCAGGGACCAGCAATTACCCAACAGTTGGTTGACGGTGAAAAGGAGGTCCTGCTCTTCGTAGTGCAGTCGCTCCGGGGTAGAGCTGGCCACAATAGGGGGATCGATCCGCCCCCCGGGGCTTACCAAAGCGTCAAATGTTCCAATCTGCCGGGAGACCTCCGTGCGCCGCAAAGCGGCCTGGACCGCGACATAGGTCCCGGATTCAAACTTGTCTTCAATCAGCAAGCCAGCGTTCTCGTACTCGGGCGCCGCGACCGAGCCGACCACCGACTCGGAGATGATACTTCGGAAGAGCTGATTGAAGCCTGCGACCTGAGTGGGCTCAAGCTGCACGCTTTCATCGAAGCTCACCCCACCTAACGATCGCGTATAGGCGCCGCGAAAAACCAGATGTCCCATCGGATTCCAGACCAGACCCGCTTTGGGCGAGAGGCGCGAGCGTGAATTCTGCGCGCTGGTGATGGGCGCGTTGCGGTAGTTGGCGGGATAGTTCAGGTGATCGTAGCTGAGGCCACCGGTCAACCATAAGTTTTGCAGCGGGCGCCAGGTGTCATACGCATAAACGCTTTGCCGATCCAAGTTGGTGTTGAAATCATGCGCAGCCGGCGGATCGGCGAAAAGACGCACACGCACGGCAAAATCTGGTGGGTTGTCCAGTCGATCGCTGGTGTGGAATTCCCCGCTTTGAAAGCGCGCGCCGAAAATGAGCGTATTCTTTTCTGTTTCCCAGATCTGGTTCAGCTCGCCGGTATAGGTTGTGAAGGTGTTGTGGTAACGAAGGTCGAGCGGGAGGGTGAACGGGGGGGCAATAACGACGCCAGCGGGATTGCGTTGAATGATCAGTGATTGGCTCAAAGTGGGTGGGACCACGAGGTCATTGCCGACAAACAGATTTGTGTCCGTGAGATCAGCCGCACGATTCTTATCCGAGAAAAATATCTCGTCCGCGAGCCGTCCCCCAAGCAAGAGCGTCTCTACACCGGGAGCCCACTGATGATGATAGCCAACCAGAATGATTGCCGGCTGCTGTAACTCGCGAAAGTTCACCCCGGCTTCAGCGAGCGTTTGGTCATAGCGCTGTAACAGATCCCCCTGCCGCGTGTCCTGATACTTCGTCTGGAAAAAAATGCTGTCCTGCGGGGTCAACTGCACCTTGGCCTGGCCATACGATTCCGACCGGGTGATCTCATTATTCGGCCGGCGACCGTTGTCGTACTGAAACTCGGTGTCGAGCGAATAACTGACATTGCCAAAGATGCCGTATTGAGAGGCCGTCTCGCGCAGTTCACCGGAACTGAAGTAGGTGGAGGTCGAGCTGATTCCAAAGCGATTCGCTTCGAATAATTTCGAGTATTCCTGCTCGGAAACAAACTGGGAAAGCGGCCCGCCTCCGACCGGCGCAAGAAGATTGGCCAGGAGCAACTCATTAAACCAGGGCGTCTCATACCTCAGATTGATCCGCTTCGGATCGCGCAAGGCATTGTAGCTGTTGGCCAGAAAGAGGTGGGAAGAAGCGTTGGTGTAATCCGAGTTTACGCCCCGAGTGGCTTCGCGCACGCTCAACTCGTCCATCCCATCGTCCTGATAGATGGCGGCGAGATTGGCGCTTCGGACCGCGCGGTCCTGATCGAGGAGGAACTGCGAGCGATAGACTTGGCGATTCTCATTTAGTTCCAGCGATTTCTCCAACTCGCGGACAGCCTCGTTTATCCGGTTATCCTGACGCTTCGCGATCGCGGAGTAGAGCCACGGAGTTGGATCCAGTGGATCCAGGTCTTTGGCGCGCCCTAATTCCTTCCGCGCTCTTGGCTCCTCGCCCAGGTTGCTGAAAGCTTTGCCGAGGTAACTGTGGAAAACCGAACGATTGGGTTCCAGCGCGGCGGCCACGTGCAGATCGCGGCGCCCTTCTTCGGGATGCCCCTCTCGAATCAAACATAATCCGTGACCGAGCCAGGCGTTTCCGAGTGCGCTATCCAGCGATATTGCCTTCTCGAAGGAGTCCTTGGCCGCGTTGATGTTGTTGTCCGCGCTCAAGAGGAATCCGTGCAAGGCATGGGCGGCGGGGTTGCGCGGAGCCAGCGCCAGACCTTTGGCGAGCGCCTTCTCTGCCGGCGGCGTCCGGCCAAAACTGAATTCCAACTCAGCCACACGGGTCCAGGCGAAACCGAATTCCGGATCAGCCGTCGTCGCCCGCTTTGCCGCAAGCAGCGCCTCGGCCAAACGGCCTTTTGATTG
>DATBDG010000132.1:0-5973 GCA_036270055.1 Chthoniobacterales bacterium | reverse complement strand
TTTGGGGATGGACGATGACCTCGGCGCCAGCTTCGCGCGCGCGGACCGCGGTCGCGTCGCTCGACCCATCGTCGATGACAGCGACGTGATCGAGCTGGGCGCGGGCGCGCTCGGCCACGCCGCGGACGTGCGCTTCCTCGTGATAAGCCGGAATGACGGCGGCGACGTTGGTGCGATCGAGCGGCCGGCCTGGGTGCGGGGCCGCGCTGTCCATTGTCAGGGAATGACGCTGTGGGCGGGGTTAGCGCCTCCGGCTCCAGGACGGACGACGGGATGGAAATCGGCCGCGTGATAGGAGCTGCGGACGAGCGGGCCGGAGGCGACGTGGGCGAAGCCTTTGCCGCGCGCGATGTCGCCGTAGAGATCGAACTGCTCGGGCGTGATATAACTCACGACCGGGAGATGTTTCGGGCTCGGCCGCAGATATTGGCCCAGAGTCAGCACCTGGCAGCCGACTTCGCGCAGATCGTCCATCGTTTGGAAAAGCTCCGGCTCGGTCTCGCCGAGCCCGAGCATGACGCCACTCTTCGTCACCACCGCGGGCGAGAGCTCTTTCGCCCGCCGCAAGACCTGGAGCGAGGTGCGGTACCTGGCTCGCGAACGCACACTGGGGGTGAGCCGTTCAACCGTCTCCATGTTGTGATTAAAAATTTCCGGCCCGGCATCGAGCACGAACTGGATGCACCAATCCTGGGCGTGAAAATCGGGCACCAGCACTTCGATGATGACGGAAGGATCCATTTCGCGAATCGCGCGGATGGTGCGCGCGAAATGTTCCGCCCCACCGTCCTTCAAGTCATCGCGCGCCACCGCGGTGATCACGACATGCCGGAGCTTTAGCCTTTTGACCGCTTCGGCAACCCGCTGCGGCTCGTCTTCCTCGAGCGCGAACGGTTTGGCGGTGCTGACGGCGCAGAAGCCGCAGGCCCTGGTGCAACGTTCGCCCGCGATCATCATCGTCGCCGTCCCCTGGCTCCAGCATTCCCAGCGATTGGGGCATTGGGCGCTCTCGCAGACGGTGTGGAGGCGCAGGTCGGAGATGAGCGCCTTGGTCGAGAAAAAGACAGGATTGGAGGGCAGACGCACCTTTATCCACGGCGGCTTCTGCGCTTGGTGCAGCGCGGGATCGATTTTAGCGCAGGACATCTTTCAGGAGGTTTAAGTTTTAAGCTTTAAGCGGGGTGTGCGCAAACCCACTTAACACTTGAAGCTTAAAACTTAAAGCGGCACGCCGTGCAGAATTTTCCCCCGTTAAGAATGATTGCTTCCCGCGCCAAAATCTGATTAGGATGCGCCTCAGACATTTCCCTAACGAAAATTCGGACAACATCAGGAGTCACACCATGGAAGGACAAGACAACAACAATCAGATGACCCAGGACCAGGATAACGGGGCCATCGATGAGAGCGGGAATGTCGATCGCATTCGCAACATTCTCTTCGGCTCGCAGATGCGAGATTACGACGGCCGGTTCCAAAAACTGGAGGAGCGCCTGACGCGCGAAGCGGGCGAATTGCGGGGCGACCTGCAACGCCAGCTCCAGGCGCTGGAAGGCTTCATGAAAGGCGAGGTGGAATCGATGACCAACCGCGTCAAAGCCGAGCAGGCCGAGCGCGGCCAGGCCTTCGAGCATCTGGCCCGGGAGATGTCGGAAACGGCCCGCGGCCTGGAGTTGAAGATCAGCAATCTCGACGGCCAGGCGGCGCGCGACATTCGCGATCTGCGCGAAAAGTTGCTCGAACAATCAAAAGCCCTCAGCGCGGAGATGAAGGAGAAACACGATAGCCTCAAGGGGCAGCTCGATCACGAGTCAGGCCAGATCCGCGACGCCATGACCGGCCGCGAAGCGCTCGCCGAGATGCTGACCGAGGTGGCGCTGCGCTTGAAGAAAGAATTCCGCGTCCCCGGCGCGTCGTAAGCGATGCGCCCTCGGATGCGCAATTCGCCGCCGCGAAAGCCGCACGACGATCTGGCGGAATTGCGCCGGCTTCTCGTCAGGCCGGAGCAGGAGGAATTGCGCGGGCTCCAGGAGCGGCTCGACGATAAGGAGCAACGGGCACATGAGATCGCCGACGTCCTCCCGGAAGCGGTGACGTTGACGAGCGAGCGGACAGAAGACCTGACGCGCGCTCTACGTCCGGCGGTCGAAGGCTCGGTTCGCGAGTCAGTCGCGAAACGACCGCAATTCCTGATCGACGCGCTGCATCCCATCATTGGTTCGCTGGTCAGGAAATCGATCGCCGAGAGCATGCGCAACCTCCTGCAATCGCTCAATCAATCGCTCGAGCAGAGCTTTTCCTGGCAGGGATTAAAGTGGCGTTTCGAAGCGCTCCGAACCGGACGGAGCTTCGCCGAAGTGGTCATGCTCCGCAGTCTCGTCTATCGAGTGGAACAGCTTTTTCTCATCCATCGCGAGACGAGCCTCTCTCTTTTGCACCTGAACGCGGACGGAGATTCCAAGCAGGATCCCGACATGCTGGCCGGGATGTTGAGCGCCATCCAGGATTTCACCCGCGACTCTTTCAAAACTGGCCAGGATGAAGGGCTGGACGAATTTCGAGTCGGCGAGTTACAGGTCTGGATCGCGCCCGGCCAGTATGCTTATCTCGCCGCCGTCATCCGGGGCAATCCGCCGCGGGAGCTGCGCACCTGTCTCGATGACGCGATCGACAGCATCCATATTTTGCGCGGCTCGGCCCTGGCCAAGTTTGAGGGGGACGCCACCGAGTTCGAGTCGCTCCGGGCGGAGTTGGAGCCTTGTCTGCGCGCCCAGTATCAGGCGAAAAAAAAATCCACGAACCACCATCGCGCCTGGTTCGCGCTCGCGACGGGCGCTGCTCTCGTGGTCGCGGCCCTGATCGTCGGAGTGCAACGAGAACGGCACTGGCGCGATTTCGTCCGGCGACTCAACTCGGCGCCTGGGATCGCCGTTACCCAGGCGGAAAACCATTGGTTTACCCGCTCGTGGGTCGCCGGTCTGCGCGATCCGGCGGTGGCTGATCCGGCCGCTCTCGCCCGGGCGGCGGGGGTAAACCCCAACCGGCTGCGTTTCGAATGGAAGGATTATCTTGCGCTCGATGACCAGAGTGTCCTGCGCCGTTTTGTGAAGCGCTTTGGCAAGCCTAACGAAACCAGTCTCACCCTGAAAAATGGCGCCCTCATGATCAGCGGCCCCGTCCCCTACGAGTGGTTCACCCGCGTCGAACGTGACGCCCTGCAGTCGGCCGGGATCACCTCGATCACCGAGCAAGACATCACCATCACCTACGATCCCACGCAGGTGCTGGCACGTTTTCGCGCCCAATATCCGCCGCCACCGGAACTGAAGCCCGCCGTCTCCAACGGCACCCTTTTTCTTTCCGGCACCGCCCCTTATGAATGGCTCGCGCCGGTCCGCAAGGGCGCGACGAAGCTGCCCGGGATTGCAAAGATTTCCGAACATTTGCAGGTGGCTTACGACCCACAGCTCGTCCTGCAGCGTTTCGTCGATCAATACAATCTTCCCGACTCGGTCAATGCGAGGGTGGAAAAAAATGTTCTCGTTCTGGCCGGGGAAGCGCCTCATGCCTGGCGCATGCGGGTCCGCCACGGAGCGCCAACCCTCCCCGGCATCCGCACGATCGACGAGCATAATCTGACCGATCTCGACCAGCGCACTTACCAGCAATCGAAGTCGGTCATCGAAAGCGCTTTCGTTTATTTTCTCCTCAACAAGGACAACTTCGCGACCGAAGGCTTCGCCGCCCTCTCCCGGTTGCCGGACGAAATCCGCCGCTGCCTGAGCGCGGCCAGCCGGCTCGGGCTCGAGGTCCAGATCGAGGTGCGCGGTTACGCCGATGCCGTCGGAAGCGAGGCAAAAAATATCGAACTCAGCCAGCGCCGGGCCGATGCGGTGAAAGACTTTTTGGTTAAGTGCGGCTTCGATCCGTCGCTCTTCCAAGCCATGGGCCTGGGAGCGCCGCCGATGACGGGTGAGCCCCAGCCGGAACAGTCGGAGCGCCGGGTCGCGCTCATGGTTGTGCCGAAAACATGATTCAGAAAAAAATTTGTCTTCTCGGGACCTCGGGTGTGGGCAAAACCAGCCTCATCGCCCGCTTCGTCGATAACAGTTTTTCGGACCGCTACTTGACGAGCGTGGGAGTAGCGATAAAAACGAAAGTCCTCCAGGTGGAGGGGAACGAAGTCAGCCTTACGATCTGGGACCTGGCGGGCGACGATCGGTTCCAGCCGCTGGAAACAAAGTATCTCCGCGGGACAAGCGGCTACCTCGTGGTGGCGGATGGAACACGCAAGGTGACCCTCGACCACGCCCTCGATCTGCAAAAACGGGTCGCTGATCAATTGAACAACGCGCCCTTCGTTCTCGTTCTGAACAAGGCCGATCTCACGCCGCAGTGGGAAGTGGAGGAAGCGCAGGTCGACGCGCTCACGAACCAGGGTTTCACCATCGTCAAAACCAGCGCCAAGGAAGGGACCGCGGTGGAGGAGGCGTTTTCGCATCTCGCCCGCCGCCTCGTCCCCCCCGCCTAACGAAATGCCCGGGTCGGACTCGCCAGCTCAATCCGTCCTCGGCGCGCTTGGGTTTGTCCTTTTCGCGCGCGACGAAGCGGGCGGGCTGCAATTGTTAGGCGCGGCGCCCGCCTGGCTCACGACTCTCTGGCCGGCGCTCCAGAACGGCGCGCCAACCCTGCTGATAAGCGAGGCCTCCCCATTCCTGGAAAACTTTCTCATCGACGCCGAGGAATGCTGGAAAAAAGGCGGCAAGGAACACGTTCGGTCGGGTCCTTGGATCGAGCAGGATGCCAACGGCGAGCAAGTGGAGCTGGATGCGACGGCGCTGACCGCTGGGGGCCAGTCGATTCTTCTTCTCGAACGGCTCGGGGAAGCGTTCGCAGCGAAAAAGGCGGTCCTGCAACACGCACGCGAAACGGTGATCGCGAACCAGCGTCTGAATTCCGAGATTCAGAAAAAACAAATCCTGCTCCACAGCGTGGCGAATGAAATGACGGCCGCGGTCGCGAACGTGATTACCTCGCTGCAACTCATCGAACGGGAAAAAAACGGCGAGCGGACCAAGCTGCTGCTGGCGCTCGCGACCCGCGCGACCGAGGAACAGCAGAGCCTCATCCACCGCATCCTGGGAGCATTCGAGAGTGATCTGCCTGGCCTCAATCGCCCTTCGGTCGACGCCCAGGGCGGCGCCGACTGGTACGCCGCTCTGCAGCGGGCGTTGGACCCGGTCGCTCCTCTCTTCGCCGAAAGAAATGTCCGCCTCGACTCGGCCGAAGCGGCCGCGGCCCGGGCCCGGCTCTCGGTCGATTCCGGCCAGCTCGAACGGGTCCTGGTGAATTTACTCTCCAACTCGCTTGAGCGCAGCGCCCCGGGCGCGGCCGTCATCGTCAGGGCGGAAGACGAGCCGGACGCGCTCCTCGTTTCCTTCGAGGACAGCGGCCCGTTTCTTCCGGCAAGAGTCTGCGAGAACCTTTTCGCCCAACGGAGTTCCCCGGGCACGGCTTCGGCCGCCGCTTTGCGGCTCGAGTTTTGCCGGCTGGTGGTGGAAGACAGCGGCGGCGAAATCGGTTGTGTGCCCCTGGCCGCGGGCGGCAATCGTTTCTGGATCCGCCTGGTGAAAAGCGAGGCGTCGGCATGAAGACCCTCGTTCTGATCGACAACGACGCGATCTCGCGCGCCCTCCTTTCCGAATGCCTGACCGGCGAGGGCTGGTCTGTGCTGGAGGCCAAGGATGGGGAGGCCGGGATGGAATTGGTCGAGAAATATCAACCAGCCGCGGTCGTGTGCGATCTGCGCACGCCGAAACGGAATGGCTTCAAAGTCTGCCGGATGATTCGTGAGCAGGCGCAATTAAAATCGGTCCGCATCATCCTGACCGGGGTGAGCCGTTTCCCTAACGATCGCGATACCGCTCTCGCCACCGGCGCCAACAGTTATCTGAGCAAGCCGATCGCTCCAGC
>DATBDG010000131.1:0-2385 GCA_036270055.1 Chthoniobacterales bacterium | reverse complement strand
GGACGCCGCTGTTGCGAACGAAAAGATTCGGCGAGGCCGCTGGCCTAACGAATCTTTGGGTGAAAGATGAAGCGCAGAATCCGACGCAGAGTTTTAAGGCGCGCGGGATGACGACGGCGGTGTCGATGGCGAAACATCTTGGCGCGACGAAGCTCGCGGTGCCATCGGCGGGGAATGCGGGCGGCGCACTGGCGGCTTATGCGGCGCGCGCCGGAATGGAGGCGCACATCTTCATGCCGAGCGATACGCCGCGAGCGAACGTCATCGAGTGCCGGGAGCTGGGGGCGCACGTGGTTCTCATCGATGGGTTGATTACCGATTGCGGCGCGGAGATTGCGAAACGGAAAACGGCGGAAGGCTGGTTCGACATGTCAACGTTGAAGGAGCCGTATCGGGTGGAGGGCAAGAAGACGCTCGGCTACGAATTGGCGGAGCAGATGGATTGGACGCTGCCTGACGTGGTCCTGTATCCGACGGGTGGCGGGACGGGATTGATCGGGATGTGGAAGGCGTTCGATGAAATGGAAACGCTCGGATGGATCGACGCGAAGCGGCCACGGATGTTCACGGTGCAGGCGAGCGGCTGCGCGCCGATCGTGCGGGCGTTCGAGGCCGGCGAAAAGTTCGCGGAGGAATTTCCGAACGCGCAAACGGTGGCGTCGGGTTTGCGGGTCCCGAAAGCGGTCGGAGATTTCATCATGCTCGACATTCTGGGGACGTCTGAGGGCGGTGCGGTGACGGTCGACGACGAGGAAATGATCCGCGTAACGCGCGAGGTCGGCGCGGCGGAAGGCTTGTTTGTGGCGCCGGAAGGCGCGGCGTGTTTTGTGGCGGCACGGAGGCTTTTGTCTGATGGGAAGATCGGCTCGAAAGAGCGCGTGGTCATATTTAATACCGGGTCGGGGATCAAGTATCTGGATTGCTACGACGCGTGACTCGGAATTGGAGGGCGTTTTGAAGCCCGGCCTCGGCTTCGCCTGCGTTGCGGCTGCGAAACGCCTGCTTTGGGATGGCGTCTGACACAGACGCCCTACAAACAGGGCGCGAGAACAGATAAAGATTTTTCTCGCGCTCTCGTGGGCTGGCCTGCTAGCAATTACGCCCCACCAAAATTATGCAGGGAAAACCGCCGCCGAATCAGGCCGCACAAGGACCGCCATCGTCACCCTCCGGGATGGCGCCGCAATCGTCACCAGGACAGGTGCCACCGCCGCCAGCGGGGGGATTGATTGGAAAAGCGCCCACGGACGCGAATGCGAAACCGCGCGGCCGCGGGGGTTCGGGCGCGCAACTCAGCGATGTGCGCTGGGGAATGATATTCAAGATGGGCTGGCAGCTGATGGGGTTCTTCAAGGTCCTCGTCATCAGCTACGCGCTCGTCACGCTGTTGCAGAACTGCGTCACGCTCGGCACCTCGCAACTCCTTGGCGAAGTGACGAACTCGATCAAAGGGCGCGGCGGGCCTCCGGTGGAGGCGACTGAAACAGCGCACGCACCGGCAACTGCACCCGCGAATGCGAACGCGGCCTCGACGGCTGCTCAGCCGCCGGCTCCGGAAGAGCCGCGGAAGAACCCGCTCGTTCTGCTGGGTTTGTGGGCGGCTTTTGCGCTCATCGCGCTCGGGGTACGCCTGCCATTGCGAGCGGTCGCGACGAAACTGGACCTGGCCATGTCGAACAAGCTGCGCAGCCAGCTGTTCGCGCGGCTTCTGCGGCAATCGCCGGAGTTTTATCACAAACACGAAACCGGCGAGCTGAACGCGGTCGTAAACCAATTCGCGGTCGAAGCGACGATGACCCTGCGTCAGGTGAGCCTGGACGTGATCCTCCAGGTAATCACGCTCGGGATCACGGTCGGGTTGCTCATTTACAACTTCGATATGAAACCGGCGCCGACCCTGTTCGGCATGACGATTCCGCCCTGGCTGATTCCGCTCGCGATCACGCTCTTCGCTTTCATCTCGCCATGGATGACCGGGAAAATGGCGAACAAGGTGCGCGATGTGTCGCGCGATCTGCAGGAAAAAATGGTCGCGCTCAACAGCCTCGTGACCGGCGCGATGCAATCGCCCGAGGAAATCCAGGCGATGGAAGCCGAGCCGATGTTCATGACGAAGCACGACAAGCAACTCGATTCGCTCCTGAAATCGCGCCTGAAAAGCACGGTGACGATGGAATACATGAGCCTGTTTAGCGGGTTGCCGAGCTGGATCGTGGAGGTGGTCATGCTCGCGTTCGGGGTTTACTTCGCCTATTCGTCGGGCGATTCGGCAGCGGCGGGAAAAGTGGTGGCCATTTTCCTCCTCACGCCGTCGCTGATGACGCCGATCCAGGGGCTATCGGCTTACATCCTCATGGCGGGGAATGCCTGGCCGGCCATCGACAC
>DATBDG010000130.1:0-17779 GCA_036270055.1 Chthoniobacterales bacterium | reverse complement strand
TAGGGATTTTCATTCGAACTCAAGCGGACCAGGCCCGCCTTGGCGGACGCGCCTGGAGCCTCGGCCGGCGCCGCTTTGCCCAAAGTAAGCGCGGGCCGGGTGATCGCCGCGGCCGCGCCCGCGCCTAACAACTGCGCAAATTTGCGCCGGGAAATGCTCATTTGGTCAGAGGTTGATTGTCGCAAACCGTCAGGTCTGCCGGGTGTAGTTGATCTCCATCGTCTTCACTTCCTTGCCGCCCCGGTCCTCGAACCATTCCATCGTCATGTGGTTCTTGTCCGGCAGCTTGAGGGTTTCGCGAATTTTCTGGTGCATGCCTGGCATCGGCTCGTACTCGCCGGTGAAGGTGAAGGTCTTGCTCGATTCGTCGTAGGTGCCGCTCATCATCATGATTCCCGTGCCCATGTTATCGAGCCAGGTCCCAACGAACTTCTTTTGCACATTGTCATAGCCTTCCGTCCCGCGCCCTTTGAACTCCATCTTCTGCATCTTGCCGTCGGGCCCCGGCATTTCCATGTTGCCCTTTACCTCCATGAGAACGTAGCGGCCGCCCATGATCGACTCGCGGGTGGCGCTGCCGTGCGACACGTCGGGCTTGCTCGTGGGATCGCCGTTCATCCACATCTTGACCGTGTAATTCCATTTCCCGTCGAGGCTGGTGAGAAGCTTGTGGTTTTCGTTCAGCTTCGACAATTCCATCATCTGGGCCATCATTTCGGCCTCGTTAGGCTGGCCCGCTGCGGGCGAAGCCGGACTGGGTTCCTGCGCGGGGGCCGGTGTGACAAGGAGGGCTGCTGCCAGGGCAGCGGTGAGCGCTGCGAGTGAGTGCTTGAGTGCTTTCATGGCGCCATTGTTTTCGTTCGGCCGCGAAAGGTCAAGCCGGCAGGATGTCGGACGCCGCGCAAATATTGCACAGAGAAACACAAGGCGCGTTTAGCTGAAGTCAGGGCCGGCCGCTACGGTTCCAGAAATGGAAGCACTCCTCGAGATCCCACCGGAAACGGCCAGCCGGGCGCCGCAACCGAAGCATGATTGGAAAACCCTCGACGCCAACGAAGCCGTCGCACGCGTCGCTTATGCGCTGAACGAGGTCATCGCGATTTATCCGATTACACCGGCCTCGCCGATGGGGAATGGGCCGATGCCTGGGCCGCTGCCGGAAGGAAAAATCTCTGGAGCGATCGAGCGCGAGATGTGGGAATGGATGGAGGAACATGAATACGATTCCGTCGAGCAGCTCAACGCAGCATGAGCCAGAAAAATTGCCCGGAGGCGAGCGCCTTCGAACGCGCCCAATACATGCGCGCCCTCCAGACTTATCCGGTGCGCGGCTAAAGGCTGTCCGAAAAGTGCCGTCGCCGTAACACAGCCATCGCGGCTGTCTCGTCGCGCGGGCGTCTCGCCCGCCTTAAGACCAACCTGGGGCGAGACCCGACAGCCGGGACGGCTGTGTTACGACTTTTCGGACACCTTCTCGAGATATTGCCGGAAAGGCGAACGGCCCGGAGGCACGCGCTTCCGAGCGTCCGGTTTCTTCTCTGACTGCGCCTAGCCGAACGACGCCAGAATCCGGGCGACAAGGATTCCCGGCAGGATGCCGAGCAGGAGCACCGCGGCCGCCAACACGAGCAGCGTCATCTTGGGCAGAAAGTGACTTCGCGCCCCAAGCTCGTAGTCTTCGAGGACCGGAGCGGTGGCCATCGGTTCGTCGAGAAAGATGACCTTCAGAACAATCAGGTAGTAATAGAGTGAGATCAGGCTGCCGAAGAGGGCGAGCACGACGAGCCAGAGCAGACCGTGATTTTCGCCCGCGCGCAGCGCAACGCTGAAAAGATAGAACTTGCCGAAGAATCCGGCGAGCGGCGGCAATCCAGCGAGCGAGAGCATGAAGATCGCCATACAGCCGGCGAGCAAGGGCGAGCGATCGCGCAATCCGGCGAAGTGGAGCAAATCATCGCCGCCGGTCTCCCGCCTGACGAATCCAACGACACCAAACGCCCCGACGAGCGTGACTGCATAAATCGTGGTGTAAAAGAGGGACGCGGAAAATCCTTCCCGTCCCGCGGTCACCAGTCCGAGCAAGGTGTAGCCGCCATGCGCGACCGCGGAATAGGCGAGCAGCCGGCGCACATTCTTTTGTACGAGTGCGACGAAGTTTCCGAGCAGGATTGAAAGGGCCGCGAGCAAGGCGAGGATCGGCGTCCATCCGCCCACCATGGCGTGCCAGGCCGCGCTCCCATTCGCCGGCGCGAAACCAACGAGGACGATCTTTCCAAGGACGACGAACGACGCGACCTTCGATCCCGAGGCGATGAAAGCCGCCGTCGAAACGGGTGCGCCCTGGTAAACATCCGGCGCCCAAAGATGGAACGGCGCCGCCGCAACTTTGAAGGCAAATCCGATCAGGCTCATGATGATCCCAGCGGCCAGGAGCGGCGCGCCTGGCCCCGTCGTTAGGCGCGGTGCGATCTCCGCGAGTGAAGTCGTGCCCGTTAGTCCGTAAACGAGACTGAGTCCGAAGAGGGTGACCGCGCTCGCCATGCTGCCGAAGAGAAAATATTTCATCCCCGCTTCGGCCGACGCTCGTTCCGTTTTATCGAAGGCGGTCATGATGTAGAGCGAAAGGCCGGTGAGCTCGAGCCCGATGAAAATCATGAGCAACTCCTCACTCCCGACGAGGAGCAAGAGCCCGACGGTGCCGAGCAGGAGGATCGCGAGATACTCGCCATGGTTAGGCAAGGGGCGACTGCTCCGCACAAGGAGAACGGTAAAAAACGCCAGGACCAGACAGATGATCTGGAAAAGCGAGTTGAGCGGCGAGATCACGAGCATGCCGTGGAAAAGCATCGCGTGGCCGGGCAGCCTAACGATGGCGCCAGCCGCGACCGCCAGCCCGAGGGCCGCCACCAGCGCGCAAATCCCCGGTGTCGAGTCTGGCGGGCGGGCCACCCGCGGAGGGCCTGCGACCGAGACGGTCGCCCCGGCCTGCCGTCGGCCTGTCACGAGCCCGATGGTGAGAACCATCAGCGCGGTCAGGACCACGATCGCCTCCGGCGCGGCCAGTTTGAGCAACTCCAGGTAACTCATGGCTTCAAAAAGCGCATCGTTTCCACCGCCGGCATGATCCGGTCGAGGAGGAGTTTGGGATAAAGTCCGACCGCCAGCGTCGCGAAAATCAGAAGGCTGGCCCCGAGTTGTTCCGCCAGTGTCGCAGCCCCCTCAGGCAGATGCGTCTCGTGCCCGCCGTGGCCGAAGCGGTCTTCGCCGAAGAACGATTTTTTCAGCGCGCGCAGGGTGAAAGCCGCGACCAGCACCATCCCGACACCGGTGATCCCAACCGCCGACGGAAAGGTTTTCCACGTTCCAATCAGGATCGTGATTTCCGCCGCGAATCCGCTGAACCCCGGGATACCCATCGAGGCGGCCGAGGCCGCCACGAACGCAACCGCGAGGAACGGCATCGCGCGGCTCAGGCGCATGGTGGAAAGATCGTTCAGGTTGCGGGTGTGCGTTCGGTAATAGATCGCGCCGGCGAGGGCGAAGAGGAGGGCGCCGATCACGCCGTGCGAGAACATTTGCAAAACGGCGCCGGAGACACCGAGAAGATTGCCGGCCGCAAATCCGAGCAAAACGAAACCCATGTGGCTCACGCTCGAATAGCCAATCACGAATTTGAGATCGCTCTGGCGCAACGCGACCGCCGCGGCGTAGATGATTCCGATCACGGCCAAAAGGGCGATCCACTTGCTCCAGACCTGAAAGCCTAACGGAAAGAGGTTGAGCGCCACCCGCAGTGCGCCGTAGGCGCCGAGCTTCATCACGATCCCGGCGAGCAACATCGAGCCGGCGGTCGGGGCCGCGACGTGGCCAGTCGGCGCCCAGGTGTGCAACGGCCAGATGCCACCGAGGACGGCAAAGCCCAGGAACAACACCGGAAAAGCCCAGGTCTGCAGCCACGGATCGAAGGAGAAGCGGGCGAGCTGCGGGAGATCGAGCGAGCCTGCGCTCGTGTAAATGGCGAGAATCCCGATGAAGACGAGCGCGCCGCCAAGGAAGGAGTAGAGCGTCAGCTTCATCGCGCCGTATTCCTTGTTCGTCGAGCCCCAGATCGCGATCAGGAAATATTTCGGAACGATCACGAGCTCGTAAAAGACAAAGAAGAGAAAGAGATCGGCGCTCAGAAAAACGCCGTAGGAACCGGCCACGACGAGGAGGAGCCAGAAGAAAAATTCGTTAGGCCGGGTTTCGACTTTCCAGGAGAAAAGAACGGCCGCGAGCGCGGTCAGCCCGGTCACGAGAATCATCGTCAGGCTGATGCCATCGACCGCGAGATGGTAATTCATCCCGAGCGTCGGCACCCAGGGCACTTGCACGATCGTGGTGAAATGCGCGAAGTCGGTCTGGCGCGCGAAGAACGCAGTCGCGCCGATGGCCAGGCCACCAGCGGTGGTCGCGAGCGCAACCCAACGCGCCAGCGGACGCGGCAAAAGAAGCAAGAACACCGCGCCGGCAAAGGTGAGGTAAATCGTCCAGGCGATCATCGGCGTTTGCGCGTTCCATAGCGTGGCGCAGTCTCACGGACATGGAATCCAATCTCGCGGGTCGACTTCTGCCGTGGCGCGATTAACTGCTGAATCGCATCGATGATCGTCGCAATCTCGTCGTCATGCTTTCCCACGCGCGTTTCGAGCTCGGCGAATCGCTTGGCCAACTCCCGATTTGTCTCCAAGGCTTGGCGCAATTTCACAAACGCGCGCATGATCGCGATGTTGACCTGTACCGCGCGTTTGCTGCGCAGCACGCTCGACAACATCGCCACACCCTGTTCGGTGAAGGCCATCGGCGAAGCCCCGCCAAACTTGCTCCCGGATGGTATCACAGATTGTGATACCAACCTCGCGACTTCCTTCGGCGAAAGCTCGAACATGAAATCCGCAGGAAAACGGTTCCAATTTCGGCGGACAGCTTGTTTGAGCGCCCGGGTTTGAATTTCGTAAAGCCCGGCCAAATCGTAATCGAGCAGGACCCTCTGTCCGCGCAGGAAATGAATGGACTGTGCGATGTGAGCAATGGGCACGATCTGCTTTTTCATCATCTCAGCCTAACAATCTCGCCATTTCCGTGACGGTGGAGTTGAAGATCTGGAGAACGAACTGCGGGTAGATGCCGACCGCGAACATGAGGAGCGTGACCGGAACCACGACCCATTTCTCGCCCAGGCGAAGATCGTCAAAATCACCGCAGCTTGCCGCGAGAGGTCCGCTGAAGAGCGCCTGCATCGCACGCATGAAGACGATCGCCGTGATGAGCAGGCCGAGGACGGCGACGGCGGTGTATCCGGCGGTGAGCGCGAAGGAGCCTTTGAAGATCAGGAACTCGCCGACGAAACCGTTGAGGCCGGGCAAGCCTAACGATGAGAACATCGCGACGCTCATCCAGCCGCACAGGAGCGGCGTGCGTTGCATCAACCCGCCGAAATCGTTCAGCCCGCGGGCGCCGCGCCGTTGCTCGAGCAGGCCGACGAAATAAAAGAGCGCGGCGGCGGTGATGCCGTGGTTGAAGATTTGGAGAAAGACTCCGCTGAGCGCGGCCTGGGCTTCGACCGCCGGCACCAAGCTTGTCGCGGTCACGGCGAAGAGCCCGAGCATGCAGTAGCCGAGGTGGTTGATGGAAAGGTAGGCCACCATCCGTTTCAGATCCGACTGCGCCCAGGCGGCAAGCGAGGCGAAGATGATCGAGCAAACCGCCAGGCTGAGGAGCCACGGCGCGGCGGCCCGGATTTCGTTAGGGAAAAGCGGCAGGAGCAGCCGGACAAACCCGTAGACGCCCATCTTCGAAAGGGTCCCGGTCAGAACCATCGACACGCCGGTCGGCGCCGTTTCGTAGGCGTCGGGCAGCCAGGTGTGAAAGGGGAAAAGCGGCACCTTGACCGCGAGCCCGAGAAAAATTCCGGCGAAGGCGAGCCAGACCACCTTGCCCGGCAGAATGCCGCCTTTCCCGAGCGCGGCCAGCTCCTCGAAATCGAATGTTCCCCTAACGAGGTAAATGCCGAGAAACGAGAGCAGCATCGCGACGCTGCCGAGAAAGGTGTAGAGGAAAAACTTGGTCGCGGCCCGGTCCCGTTTCACTCCGCCCCAGATCTTGATGAGCAAAAATCCGGGAAGCAGACTCATTTCGTAAAACAAAAACCAAAGGACGAAATTCTGCGCGGTGAAGGTGCCGTAGAGCGCCGACTGCATGACCAGCATGAGCGCGCAGAACCCGCGGCCAGCCCGTCGGGCGAGGAGCGCAAAGGGAAAGACGAGCGAAGTGAGGAGAACCAGGAGGAGGCTTAAACCGTCGAGCCCGAAATGCAGCTCGGCGCCAATCGCCGGAATCCAGGTGTGGCGCGCGACCAGTTGGAAACCGGCCAGCGCCGGGTCAAAGGCACGCCACAACCCGATCGCAAACAAGGCCGTGATCGCGGTGCTCCCGAACGCGACGTGCCGGGCGTAATTTCGCGGCGCGACGCTGACAAAAAGCGCGCCGAGAACCGGGATGAAAATCAGTCCGGCGATCAGCTGAGCCATGCGTAGAAAATGAGGAGCGCGAGGAGACCGAAGGCGATCGCGCCGAGATAGGCCTGGATCTGCCCGGAATGCCGGATCGAAACCAGCCGCCCGAAGCCGCGCGCGACGCCGGTCGCATCATCGACTCCGGCGTTAATCCCGCGCTCGTCGAAGTTTTTCGTCAGGCTGCCGAAGAGTTGGCCGAGCCCTCCGAACATCCGAACCAGTCCATCCCAGAGATAGCGATCGAGAAAGTCCGACAGCTGGGCCGCAAATCGGGCCAACGCGAGAATCGTCCCGTCATAGAACTCATCGAACCACATCCCGTTCTCGAGAAAACGAAAGAGCGGCGGAGCGGCGCGCTCGAGTGGATCGATCTCGCCCACGCCGCGATAGAAGAGGAGGCCAAGCCCGATGCCGAGCGCGACCAGGATAAGCGCGAGGTAAAGCCCCGGTTGAATCAGCAACCCGAGGTTAAGGAGGGCGTTCTCGCCTAACAAGAAGTCATGCAACCACGGCCACGCCGGAGTCAGGACGAGGCTGAAGGCGATCGTGCAGAGCGCGAGGACGATGAGCGGCCAGGTCATGACGGCCGGACTTTCGTGCGCGTGTTCCGCCGCCGCCCGGCGCTGGCCGAAGAAGACGTAAATCATCTGGCGCGTCATGTAGAGCGCGGTCAGGACGACCCCGAGGAGCATCAGGTAATAAGGCACCCGCGAGACCGACCAGAGCGAAGTGGCGTGGAGGATATCTTCTTTCGTCCAGGCGCCGGCAAAGAAGAGCGGCACGCCACTCAACGCCATCATGCCGACGGCGTAGGTGAGAAACGTGACCGGCATCAGCCCGCGCAGGCCGCCCATCTGGCGGATGTCCTGTTCCTCATGACAACCGTGAATGACCGAGCCGGAACCAAGGAAGAGAAGCGCCTTGAAAAAACCGTGCGCGAGCAGATGCATGATCCCGGCCGCGACCCCGCCTACCCCTAACGACACCATCATGAGACCGAGCTGGGAGACGGTTGAGTAGGCGAGGATGCGTTTGATGTCGGCTTGGGCGAGGGCGATGAAGGCCGCGATGAGCGCGGTGATGACGCCGATCCAAACGACCACGACGAGCGAGGGCGTGACGCCATTGATCGCGCCTAACGAAAAAATCGGGTAGACGCGCGCCACGAGAAATACCCCCGCCGCCACCATGGTGGCGGCATGGATCAGGGCGCTGACCGGGGTCGGACCTTCCATCGCGTCGGGCAACCAGACGTGCAGTGGGAATTGGCCGGATTTGCCGACCGCGCCGCAGAAAATGAGCAGGGCGACGAAAGTGGCGCTTGCGCCTAACGAAACCAGGCCCGCATTTTCGAGCGCACCGTTCCCACCGTCGTAGAAGAGCAGCGTGCCGCTCCGGCCGTAGAGCCAGAGCATGCCGAGAAAGAAGCCGATGTCCCCGATGCGAGTGGTGATGAAGGCCTTTTTCGCCGCCGCGGCCGCGCTCGGTTTGTGAATCCAGAACCCAATCAAGAGGTAGGAAGCGAGTCCGACCAATTCCCAGCAAACGAAGAGGAGAAGCAGACTATTGGCGATGACCACCCCGAGCATCGCAGCGGAGAAAAACGAGAGATAAGCAAAGAAGCGGGAGAAATTTCTGTCCGTTGCCATGTAGCCGACGCTGAAGACGAAAATGCAGAGGCTGACGAGCGTGATCATGACGAGCATGACCGCCGCGAGCGGATCGAGGACGAAGCCGAGGCGCAGCGCCTGTTCGCCGAAGTTGAACCAGGTGAAATTGTGGAAAGCGCGATAACCCGGCGTTGGCAGCGCTGCCGCAAAAGCGGCGAGTGAAAGGAGGAGCGCAACGACCTGGCCAGCGATCGCCAATCCGGCGGCAGCGGCCCGACGCGCGTGCAGGAGGCCGAGGATCGCGAGCGACGCCACGAGCGGCACCACCGGGATCAACCAAAGATGAGCCACAACCCAGTTGCTCATCCTTTGAGTTGATCCATTTGATCGACGTTGGTCGTGCGATAATGGCGGTAGACGGCGATGACGAGGGCGAGACCGACCGCGGCTTCGGCGGCGGCGATTGCAATCGCGAAAATCGTCACCATCACACCGGTGGGCGGTGCCGGTTGCGGACCGAAGCGCCAGAAGGCAATGAAGTTCAACCCCGCCGCCGCCAGCATCATCTCGATCCCGATGAGAATGAAGATGGCGTGACGCCGGCTGAGCGCGGCGAGGAGACCGACGCAAAAGAGCGCGGCCGAGACGACGAGAAAGAGTTGCAGGGTCGGAGTCATGGTCAGGTTGCGATTTGTCGCGGGTAGGGTGGGCGTCTCGCCCGCCGGCAATGGCGTCCTCGCGATTGCGAACTTTTGCGAGCTATCGGGCGCGCGTTGCCCGGCGAAAGTTTGTTTCGGCAGGATGCCGAAACCGGCGGGCGAGACGCCCACCCTACCCGGGAAAATCGCTTCACCGTTTCTCCTCCATCACGAGCACCAGTGCTCCGATGAGCGCGGCGGTGAGCAGGATCCCGATACATTGCAGCGGCCAGATGTAGTCGGTCATGAGCAATTCGCCGACTTGGCGGACTGTAAGCGCAGTTGTCAACGCTGGCGGCACGATGGAAAGACCAGTCGTCTTCAAAATCGCCCAGAGCAGGCCTCCGAAAACGGCCAGCGCCAGGATCACGCCGCTCCAGTTGAAGCCGCGGTCCTTCTCCGGGTCGTGGCGGGTGAGGAGAATGGTGAAAACAATCAGAACCGCGACCGCGCCGACGTAGACGAAGATCTGAATGAGCCCGACAAATTCCGCGCCTAACAAAAAGTAGAAGGCCGCCACCCCGACGAAGGCAAGCGCGAAACTGAGCGCCGCGTGGATCAGCTTCCTCAGGGTGGCGGCGGCGAGAGCTGCCGCCAGCATGAGGATCGCAATCACGATGAAGGCGGCGCTATTCATTCGGCGAAACGATAGGTCCGGGGAGCGAATTTCTTACCCGTTCCGATCAGGCGGGAGAGCGTGAGGTAGACGAGCACGATCACGATCAGCGACCAAATCCAGCCGGCGACGCCCTGCCCGGCGTAGAACCAGACGGCCGCCGCCAGGATGCAGGCGAAGGCCATCGGGAGCATGAATTTCCAGGCGAAATTCATCATTTGATCAACCCGGACGCGCGGAAGCGTGCCGCGAATCCAGATGAAGACGAAAAGCAGAACCCCCAGCTTTAGAAAGAACCAAAGATAGGAGGGGAGGAATTCGAGCAGCTTGATCGGCGCGTGCCAGCCGCCGAGGAAAAGCGTCACCGCCAGCCCGCTGACGGCGAACATCCCGAAATATTCCGCCATGAAAAAGATGGCGTACTTGAACCCGGAATATTCCGTCATGTGGCCGGCAACGATTTCCGATTCACCCTCCGGCACATCGAAGGGTGTGCGGTTGGATTCCACCAGTCCGGAGACGAAAAACAAGAGGAACGCGGCCGCGCCCCACGGGGTCAAGACAAACCAGTGAGGGAGCACGGCTAACGAGTAGCCGGCCTGGGCCGCGACGATCGCATTGGGGGTGAGCGAGCCGGTCACCATCACGACCGGCAGGACGGTGATGATAAGCGGCAGCTCGTAGCTGACCATCTGGGCGATCGCGCGCATGGCTCCGAGAATGGAGAATTTGTTGTTGCTCCCCCAGCCCGCCATGAAAACGCCCACCTCGGTGGTTGAGCCGACGGCGAAGAAAAAGAGAATGCCGCCATCGATCGTGAAAGGCGTCATGTTGCGGCCGTAGGGAATGACCCCGAGCGCCAGAATGGCCGCCGCCGCGATCAGGATCGGGGCGAGGAAATGGACCGGCTTGTCGGCGCGGGTCGGCACGATGTCTTCCTTGATCAACATCTTGATCCCATCGGCCACTGGTTGAAGAAGGCCGAAGGGGCCGACCCGATTGGGCCCGAAGCGATTTTGGATCCGCGCGAGGATCTTTCTCTCAAAGAGCGACATGAGGGCAAAGAGCGTGAGAAAGACCGCGAGGAGCGCAATGATGTTGAGCAGGCTCGAGACAATTTCGACGACCCAATCGGGCGCCCCAGTGAGGAACGACAGGAGCCATTTTTTCCCGATAACAAAAATCTGGTCTAAAAAACCGCTCACGTTCCGACGAAGAAAAGCGGGGTCTGATTTCTTAAGCAAGAAAGGAATCGTGGTCGGTCCGCGGAAATCCCGGAAAAATCGTCGCAGCGGAGGCGCCTTGCTTGCTTGCCGCGCGATGCCAGCCAAAATATCTCCTTCTGTTTCTGTCTCCGTCTGGCATACGTGATTTATGAATTTTATTCCGTCCGGACTGCGGCCGGGACGCACCGCAACCCGCCGCGTGTTATCATGACTCGTTAGGCTGGAGCGGCGCGCAGCAAAACGGGGCGGCAGAGTTTCCGGAAATTACCTATGAAAGATGACGTTGCAGAATTGATGGCCCGGGTGAAAGCCAAGAACCCGGGCGAGGTGGAATTTCACCAGGCGGTCGAGGAGGTGGTGGAGTCCCTCATCCTCGCCCTCGATCGACACCCGGAATATCGCGCGGGCAGAATCCTGGAGCGGATGATCGAACCGGAGCGCGTCATCATGTTCCGCGTCCCCTGGCAGGACGACAAAAACCAAATCCACGTCAATCGCGGGTTCCGGGTCGAGATGAACAGCGCGATCGGGCCTTACAAGGGCGGGCTGCGCTTTCATCCCTCGGTCAATCTCGGCATCCTCAAATTCCTCGCCTTCGAGCAGGTCTTCAAAAACAGCCTGACGACCCTCCCGATGGGCGGGGGCAAAGGCGGATCCGACTTCGATCCGAAAGGAAAAAGCGACAACGAAGTGATGCACTTCTGCCAGGCCTTCATGTCGGAGCTCTCGCGCCACATCGGGCCTTATCGCGACGTGCCGGCGGGCGACATCGGGGTCGGCTCGCGCGAGATCGGTTATCTCTTCGGGATGTACAAAAAGCTGCGGAACGAGTTCACCGGCGTCCTGACCGGCAAGGGGATCGGCTGGGGCGGCTCGCTCATTCGCCCGGAGGCAACCGGGTATGGCGCAGTTTATTTCGCGGCGGAGATGCTAAAGACCCGCAACGACGATCTGAACGGCAAGGTCTGCCTTGTTTCCGGAAGCGGGAACGTCGCGCAATACACGGTCGAGAAATTGATCGAGCTGGGCGCCAAACCGGTCACCTTGTCCGATTCGACCGGTTACATTTACGACGAAGAAGGTATCACCCGGGAAAAGCTCGCCTTTGTCATGGACCTGAAAAACAAGCGGCGCGGTCGAATTTCCGAGTACGCCGATAAATTCAAGGGCGCGCTCTACACCGCCGACGACGGGTCGCTCGATCACAACCCTCTCTGGGATCACAAGGCGCAGTGCGCATTTCCGAGCGCGACCCAGAACGAGATCAGCGATCGGGACGCGACGAATCTTCTCCGGAACGGCGTCTACGTCGTCTCAGAGGGCGCCAACATGCCGACGATGATCGGCGGAGTGCGCCAATTCCTCGATGCCGGTATCCTCTTCGGCCCCGGGAAAGCGGCCAACGCCGGCGGGGTCGCGACCTCTGGGCTTGAGATGGCACAAAACAGCATGCGTATCACGTGGACGCGCGAAGAAGTCGACGCGAGGCTCCAAGGTATCATGCAGGCGATCCACAAGACCTGTTACGCGACCGCGGAACGCTTCGGGACGCCGGGCAACTACGTCAATGGCGCCAACATCGCCGGCTTCCTCAAGGTCGCCAACGCCATGCTGGACCAGGGACTGGTCTAAAAGATCGGATGAATCAGGAAAGCAGGAAAACAGGAAAGGGAGCCGAGGCTGGTATTTCTTTCCTGATTTCCTGCTTTCCTGACTCGCTTTTTTCGGGCTCGGCCAAACACGATAAATTTAGAAAATTCTCGTGACCCCAGATCCGTATTTCTTCCTTGTTATTTTTGCGGGTGTCGCGCTGACTTTCCCCGTCATGCCGCTCCTCCTGGCCTGGATGTGGCGAAGGTTCTTTCAGCCGCCCAAGCCGGGCGCAGCCAAGAACGCGACCTACGAGTGCGGGATAGAATCGTTAGGCGAGGCGCAGATCCAGTTTCATTCGCAGTATTACCTCTACGCGATTATCTTTTTGATCTTCGACGTCGAATCGATCTTTCTCGTGCCCTTCGCGGTTGCCTTTACCGGGTTGCCCTTCGGCGCCTTTATCGCGATTCTGATTTTCCTGCTCCTCCTGCTCGAAGGGCTGGTTTGGGCCTGGGGCAAAGGTTGTCTAAGTTGGGCACGGTGATGGAAGGGCAAGTGGACGACGGGCTCCGCAGCGAGCTGCAAAAACAGGGCGTCTGGGTGACCTCAATGCAGGAGCTCTACAACTGGGGCCGCAGAAATTCGATCTGGCCGCTTCAGTTCGGGCTCGCCTGTTGCGCGATCGAAATGATCGCGACCGCCGCGTCCCGCTACGACCTGGCGCGTTTCGGCGGCGAAGTCTTTCGTCCCTCGCCCCGCCAGGCCGATCTCATGATCGTGGCCGGGACCGTGACCAAAAAAATGGCGCCGCAAATCGTCCGGCTCTACAACCAGATGCCTGACCCGAAGTACGTCATCTCGATGGGCGCCTGCGCCATTTCCGGCGGACCGTTCAAACAGGGCTACAACGTTTTGAAGGGCATCGACCGCTACATCCCGGTCGACGTTTACATCCCCGGCTGCCCGCCGCGCCCGGAGGCATTGCTCCACGCTTTTATGGAACTCCAAAGAAAGATCGACGGGCAAAAACTCACCGGGCAGGGCAAAGCCGAATTTCTCAAGGCGAACACCCCGAGTGAATACCCGGTGCCGGAGTTCGGCGCCCATGATCTCGAACCGCCGGCCAATCCGGATGTCTTTCACCCGCCCGCGATCGAGCGTGCCTAACGATGGTGTCGCTCGAGGAGATTAAGGCGCGAGCCGAGCAGGCGGTTTCGGGCGCTCAATTGGAGATCATTTCCAATCCCGGTCCGGCAAATCAATCGTCGCTGCTTCTCGACCACGACCACGCGCTCGCGGTTGCACGTTTCCTGCGCGATGACCCGACGCTGCGTCTCGACTTTTGCTCGAACGCGACCGGCGTCGATTGGCTCGATCGCACGGTGAAGAAAAAAGTGAAGGTGAAAAAGCTGATCGAGGGGGAGGAGAAGGAGGTCGAGGAGACGCAGGAGGAATTCTTTCCCGGCTACCTCGAAGCCATCTATCACCTTTATTCGATGGCGCAGAAACACGGACCCGTTGTCGTTAGGCTGCGCACGCCCGATCGCGCTCAGGACGCGCGCCTGCCCTCGCTCACTCCCGTCTGGCGCAGCGCTGAATTTCAGGAGCGCGAAATCTACGACCTCTACGGCATCCATTTTGAGGGCCATCCCGATCTGCGCCGCATTTTGATGTGGGACGAGTTCATCGATTTCCCGATGCGAAAAGATTATCGCGAGCCCGACGACTACGAATACGAGCCGACCCCGCACGACGACATCCTGGAAAAAGCAAAGCAGCATTATCCGCCGCGGCCACCGCTCGACGGAGCGGAACAAATCACAGCATGACTGCTGATGTGATCCGCTCGCACAGATTGATTAGCTCATGAATACCACCGGCTTCCGGGAACTCGAACAGGCGCCGCCGCGCATGAGCTCGCTCTTCGACGGCGAACTGCTCGAAATCTCGATGGGCCCGCAACATCCGTCGACCCACGGCGTTTTCCGGATGAACGTCGCGCTCGACGGCGAGGTCGTGAGAAAACTCAAGCCGGTCTTCGGTTATCTCCACCGCAACCACGAGAAGATCGGCGAGAACACAAGCTACCTCGGCTCGATGCCCTACACCGACCGGCTCGATTATTTTTGCTCGATGACCAACAACTGGGCCTACGCGCTCAGCGTCGAAAAACTCGCCGGGATCGAAGTGCCGGAGCGGGCCGAATATCTCCGCGTCATCCTCGCCGAGCTGACCCGCCTCGTGAATCACACCTCATTGTTAGGCTTCCTCCTCAGCGACATGGGGGCCTGGGGCACGCCCCTCATGTACGCCTTCCGCGAACGAGAAAAAGTGCTCGACCTTTTCGAGGCGCTCTCCGGCTCGCGCATGATGTGTGACTACATGCGTTTCGGCGGCTGCCGCTGCGATTTGCCGCCGGGCTGGATGGAACGCGCCCGTCGGATCGTGGACGGCTTCCCGCGTTTTCTCGATGAGTTCGAAAAACTCATCACTTCGAACGAGATCCTCATCGCCCGCACCCAGGAGGTCGGGAAACTTTCCGCCGAGCTGGCGATCAGCGCCGGCATCACCGGCCCTGGCCTGCGCGCCTCGGGGGTGAACTACGATGTGCGTAAAGTCGACGGCTACGGAATCTATCCGCGCTTCAAATTCCGGGTGCCGTTAGGCGAGCAAGGCGACGTCTACGATCGCCTCATGATGCGCGTCCTCGAATTGCGCGAGAGCCTCGGGATTCTGCACCAGGCAATGGATGCGCTGCCGGAAGGCCCGATCCAGAATCCGAAGGTCAAAATTCGCGCCTTCAAACCGCCGGTCGGCGAAGCCTACGGCCGAATCGAAGGCCCGAAGGGCGAGCTCGGATTTTATCTGATCAGCGATGGCACCGGCAGCCCCTATCGTTACCGGGTGCGGCCACCGAGTTTCATCAATCTCACCATCCTCGAGGACATGTGCCTCGGCCACACCGTGGCCGACGTCATGGTCATCCTCGGCAGCATCGACATCGTCCTGGGCGAGGTCGATCGTTAGGCGAGGAATCCATTATTCGCGGATGGCGAAGCAGCCTCGAAGAACATCATCGCGGAAAACGCAGTGGGACGTTTCAATCCCCCTCATCGTTTTGGGCGGTTTTGCGCTCGGCGCGGGCACGACCTGGCTGGTGATGCGTGGAACAACTGCGGCACCCGAAAAGCCGGCGATCCAGGATTTCACTGGCGCGGCGCGCTTCGCCCAGTCGCCCGGTGCTTCGCCCTTCGCTCCGGCGGCGGCCGCGGAACCGCCCGATGTTTCGCAGTTGCCGCCGGCCGAGGCCGCGCGAATGCTGGCGAACTGGAACTACGATCACCAGAACTGGGCGCACGCGATCGAGCATTACCAAAAGGCGATCACGCTCGGCGCCGACACGCCCGATGTCCGGACCGATCTCGGCAACTGCTTTCGTTTCCTCGATCAGCCACAAAAAGCGCTCGAACAATACGAGATCGCGCAAAAGCAAAACCCGCAGCACGAGAACAGCCTCTTCAACCAGATCAGCCTTTATGGCGATCTGCTCCACAACAAGGAGCGAGCGCTCGCCATCGGGCATGAATTCATCACGCGCTTTCCGCAGGGTCCGCAGGCCGTGGCGGCGAAGCAGCTCATCGATCGATTCCAAGCTCCGCAGCCCGCCGGCAAATGAAAGACCGCGCGCGCCAACTCCGTTCGAGATAAATGCGGCCGCGTCTGCTTGCATGATTCAATGGCGAGGCGATTGATTGAGCCATGATCGGCGCGGGAGTTTTGAGCGGAATGGCGGTGACGGCGCGCAATTTCCTCGGGAGCTATTTCGAAAAAAATCGCCTGACGACGGTGCAATATCCGGAGGAGCGCGACGTCCTCCCGGAGAACTCGCGCAACTTTCCGTTTCTCGTTTACGACACGGACGATCCGGAAGCGGGCCTGCGCTGCGTGGCCTGCAAGATCTGCGAAAAAGAATGCCCGCCGCAGTGCATCTACATCGTCAAAAGCACGGACAAAAAGCCCGATTACATGGGCAAGCCGCAGTTTTATCCGGCGACCTTCGACATCGATATCTCGGTCTGCATGAGCTGCCAGATTTGCGTCGAGGTCTGTCCCTTTGAGGCGATCAAGATGGACAAGGTCTATGAGCTGAGCCGGCGGGAGCGGTTCGACGCCCTCCTCATGCGCAAGAGCGACCTGGCGAAATCGAACGACTACTACCACCGCATCCATCCGATCGAGGCCGAGCTGGTGGATGTCGGGTTGGCGGCCGCGGCCGAGGCGAAAAAGAAACCGCCTCCGGCAGCAGCTCCCGCGGCAACGCCACCGTCTGGGTAGGACGGGTTGTCAGCCCGTCGCATCGGGGAGTCTCCCGGATGCATATGCGCGCGGCGCGCCTTCGTCGGTTAGGCCATTCTGGTTGGCAGCGCGCTCCCGTAAGCGAGTTCCGCGCAGAGTGCGCCGAACAACGGCTTAACAACCGGTCCTACCCCGGACGACTGGCTCACCGCCCTTCATTGTTTATCGTGCGCTCGTGAAAATTCGTTCTCGAATCGTCTTTCTCCTCGTCATCGCCCTGGCGCCGACCGTTTTTGCCGCGCCCGATTTTTCCGATCTCCTGCACTGGCGCAACATCGGTCCTTTCCGCGGTGGGCGGACGCGCGCCATCTCGGGCGTGCCCTCGCAACCCAACGTTTTTTACATGGCGCCGGTCAACGGCGGCGTCTTTCGGACCGACGACTTCGGGCGCACCTGGAAGCCGCTCTTCGACGATCAACCGACCGCTTCGGTCGGCGCGCTGGCGGTCGCGGTTTCGGATCCAAACATCATCTATGTCGGGAGCGGCGAAGGTTTGCACCGGCCCGATCTCTCGGTCGGCAATGGACTCTACAAATCGACCGACGCAGGCAAGACCTGGAGGCATCTCGGTTTGCGCGACGGCCAGCAGATCGCGCAGATCGCAGTCGACCCGCGCGACTCGAATCATCTGCTCGTCGCGATCGCCGGACATCCTTATGGGCCTAACGAAGAGCGCGGTATTTTCCGCTCGACGGACGGCGGGAAGACTTTCGCCAGGACGCTGGCCAGGGACGAGAACACAGGCGGGAACGACGTGCAAATCGATCCGTCCAATCCGCAGATCGTTTACGCTTCGCTCTGGGAAGCGCGCGAAGGCCCGTGGGAAAACGCGGAATGGAACGAAACCGGAGGCGGTATTTTTAAATCGACCGACGGCGGTAAAACCTGGAAGCAGCTCAGCAACGGCCTGCCGGCCGAGATCGTGCAGGCCCAGCTCGCGATCGCACCGAGCGACCCGAAAAAGCTCTTCGCCTCCGTCGCGATTCCGAAGGCGGTGAAGCTCTATCGCTCCGATGACGGGGGCGAAAAGTGGACGCTCGCGACGGAGGACAGCCGTCCGGCGGGGCGAATCGGCGGCGGCGATTTGCCGGTCGTGCAATTCGATCCCAAAGATCCGAAAGTCGTT
>DATBDG010000129.1:0-17565 GCA_036270055.1 Chthoniobacterales bacterium | reverse complement strand
ATGTTGCGCGAAGAGGTCGACCTGCAACCGGCCTCCAATCCCGGCGGGGGCGAAAACTACGGCTGGCGGGTGCGCGAGGGTTTCATTCAGAACCCGGCCTACCCGGATGATCCCGTGCCGCCCAACGCGCTCGATCCGATCGTCGATTACACTCATCAGGACACTGGCAAGACGGTCATTGGCGGTTACATCTATCGCGGCCGAACGGTGCGGAGCTTGCGCGGCGTTTATGTCTTTGCCGATTATCTCGGACCAGAGACGGGCGACTTTACGGGTCTCATTTTCGCCTTCCGCTATAACGGGCAAACCATCCCGGTGATTCACGACATCACCGACCTGCTCTTTCCGACGGCGGTCGGTGGATTCGATCTGCTCAATCCGACATCGTTAGGCGAAGACGCCAGCGGCGAGCTTTACATCGTCGATTACTCGGCGGGGAACATTTTCAAGATCGTCCCCCAGGCTCGTTAGGCGCTGCCGCGCCGGGAATGAGGATAAAACCGGGGCTCTCGGCGCGATTCAAATGGGAGCCGATTCTTCGAGACGACCTTTGCTTCCGCCAAACACGAATTATGAGTATGAAATCAAGCACCGAAGACAAAGCAGAAGGCACGACCAAGGAAGCGATTGGAAGCGTGAAGGAAAAGACTGGCGAAGCCATCGGTAACCCGAATTTGGAAGGGCGCGGCGCCGCCGAAAAAGCGGAAGGCAAAGTCCAGCAAAAAGTCGGCGACATCAAGAAAGTCTTCGACGAGTAGCGCCGCCTTCCGTTTCGCACTCATGGTGCGGCGGAGAGTACTCCGCCGCACGAACCCCCAGGAAAGCACTTGATCGCGCTCCGGTCGGAGCACGATCCTTTTTGCGCGTGCAAATTGTCGGCGCTCATCCTGCCGACGCACCCGCCCTCACCGCCATTGCCTGGGCGGCCAAAGCGCATTGGGGTTATCCTGCATCCTGGCTGGAGCAGTGGCGCGAGCAGCTGACTTTCGCTCCGGCGTTTGTGGCCGCGAACGAGACTTTCTTCGCGCTCCGCGATCGTCAGATCGTCGGCTGCAACGGCTGAAGCGCTGAATCTCGCCCATTTCTGGGTGCGGCCGGCGGAGATGGGCCAGGGCGTCGGCCGAAGTTTATTCACCCACGCTCTCGGGCGCGCCGTTGCGCGGGGCGCATCTTGCCTGACGATCGAGTCCGACCCGAATGCCGAAGCGTTCTACCTGCACCTCGGCGCGGTGCGGGTCGGTGCGTCACGACTGAGACCGGCGGGCAGCCGCGCGAGCTACCGCTCCTGATCCACAACCTGACGAGAAGCAGTTGCAGCCGGGGGCGCTGACCCCGGCCGCGTTTTTAGCTCTCAAATTCCTTCTCCATTGTCGGGATCAGCGCCCCCGGGGTTAGAACGAAGGCGTTATTGATCGTCCGGTTCGTTCGGCCCGTCCTGCCCGTCCTGGCCCCGATGCCCGCGGTGATGACCACCATGTTCTCCGCGACCGCCGCGGCGATCATTCTGCGCCTCCTCGAGTTTTTTCTGCTGCTCGGGCGTGAGCACAGGGCGAATCTGGTTCATGGCGTTTTCCATCACCGCCTTCGATTTTTCCATCGCTTCGCGGTGAATGGTTTGAAGCTGCGGTTTCACCTGGTCGAGGATCGGCTGCACTTTTGCTTTTTGCTCCGGAGTCAGGTTCAACTGCTCGGTCATTTTGTCGAGCGACATGTGGTGCCGAGCGCCGCGGCCAGCGGGACGATCCTTGCCGGTGTCCTGGGCATCGTTAGCCAAAGCCGAGATGCCGAACGCAAGCGCGCCCAGAGCCGTGAGTGTGATGAGTTTCAATTTCATAGTTGTGGGTAATGACCGGCCAAGCCGGAAACCGGTTACAAAAGATTGAAAAGATGTAACCCGCAGGCGCGCGCGTCGGTCATTCCCCGTAGTGTGGAGACGATTTGGAAGCGATGGCTGATGAATTCGATGCCGCCACCCTCGTCGCGGCCGCCCGCCAGGACGACGAGACGGCGGCCCGCGAGCTGGTGCGCCGGCTTTATCCCCTCGTCGCCAAACTGGTCCGCTCCCATCGCCCGCGCCGCGCCGCCGAGGAAGATCTTTGCCAGATGATTTTCATTAAAGTTTTTCAAAAACTCAACCAATTCTCGGGCAAAGTGCCGCTCGAGCATTGGGTCTCGCGCATCGCCGTCAACACCTGCCTCAACCAACTCCAGTCGGAAAAAGTGCGGCCGGAATTTCGTCACGCCGACCTGAGCGACGAGGAAGTCGCGGTCGTCCACAATCTTGCGGCCACCTCTGACGAACTCGGGCCGGACCGCAGTTTCGCCGCCCGCGACCTCGTCGAACGGCTCCTCACCGTGCTCAAACCAGCCGAGCGGCTCGTGATCGATCTTCTCTATTTGCAGCAGCGTTCCGTGGCCGAAATCTCTGGCCTGACCGGCTGGGGCGCCTCCCTCGTCAAGGTCCGCGCCTTTCGGGCCCGAAAAAAAATGAAAGAGCAACTCGAAAAATTCACGGCGGAACGAAACCGATGAAAGAGTTCGATCTCCAGCTCGAGCGGTTGCTGCGGGCCGCGGCCGAGGCCACGAGCGAACGGCCTAACGAAATGCCTTTCGGCTTTGACAGCCGTGTGTTGGCGCGCTGGCGGGCGGGCGGGAAGCCCGACCTGGTCGACCTCGGTCGGCTCCTGCGGCGGGTCGTCTATCTTTCGCTCGCCGTCCTCCTTCTCGCCGGGGCCGGGGTTTATCATGAGCTCTCCCTGCCCGAGGCCGGCACCGACTCGTTAGGCGGGGATGAATACGCCATCGCGGATTCCGCGATCAGCAGTCTCTTCGAGCCATGAACGCGTCCTTAAAAGGAAAACTGGTCGCCGGATTCATCCTCGCTTTTCTGGCCGGGGCAGTCACCGGCGCCTTCTTTACGTTTCACGAAGGCCAGCAATGGCACGGCAGCTTCGGGCGCCATCCGCATTCCGTGGCCGAGCGGATGCGCGAGCGCGTCAAATCCCAACTCGATCTCACGCCGGAGCAGATGGTGAAGGTCGCGCCCATTCTCGATCGGGCGGTGAAGGAGCTGCAACAAATCCGATCCGAGACCGGAGCCAAAGTCCGTCGGGTCATGAGCGAAACCGATGAGTCGTTGAAACCGCTCCTGAGCGACGAGCAACGCGAAAAATTGGCCCGAATCGAAAAGGAAGGTCACGGGAAACGAGGCGCGCGCCATCCCGGCCGCCGGCGTTCCTCGCGGGCGGCCGAGCCAGAGGCGAACGAGCCCCAGGATTAGCGGGCGATTTTCCCAACCAACCGCCCCGCAGAAAACGATATTGACGGTAGGTTTATGCCTAACCAAACTGCCGCTATGAAATACCTTCCGCACTTCCTGCTCGCGACTATGACCGCCCTTTCCCTCGCTTCCTGTGCCGCGCCCGGTGGCGCCGGCGGCGGAGGTGGCGGCGCCACCGCTGAAGCTCAACTCGGGCCGCACAGTGCCCAAAAATTTGAGATGGTCCGGCGCATCGGCGCGCGCTCGATCGATCCGAACGTGATCGAGAACATGGCTCTCGTCCTGACGGTGGAGCAGACGATGAGTGGCAACCAGCAGGAGATCACGGCCAAGGCGTCCGCACGCAAGGACGGACCACACGGCGCTGTTCAATCGGCGCAGGGAGTCCAGGTTCGTATCCTCTCGCCCGGCAAGCCGATCGCGAGCGCACCCCGCACGACCCCCGAAGCGGGTGAGCCCAACGTGACCAAGACGATCCCGGCGCCTGGGGGAAAATATCAGACTGTTACGGCGGAGGCGACGATGACGAATCCGGAATACACCAATGCGCATGTCACCCTGACGATACCTGGCGATCAGTAACTTGGGCGGTTTGCGCTCCCCGACAGATCTTATCCCTCGCTTCGATAAACTCGGGGCGAGGGATTCTCTTTTCTGCGGTCGTTGCCTTGGGAGTTTCGCGGCGTCGTCGCGGAGAAAGCCTGGCCTGTGGTAAGATCTTTCGCGTGAATGCTCGGTTCTGTATTTTCCTGGCGATCATGATAAGCCGTTGCCTCAGCGCCAGCGAGCCCGATGCGCCGGCGGTGCGCCTGCTCCGCCCGGCCGCCGTTTTCGATGGAAAGGACCTGCACCCGGGTTGGGCGGTGCTCGTCCGCGGAGAGAAAATCGAAGCCGCCGGCCCGGCCGGCGAGATCCAGCCGCCTAACGAGACGGAGACGATCGATCTGCCTAACGACACGCTCGTTCCCGGGCTGATCGAGGGTCACTCCCACCTCTTTCTTCATCCCTACAACGAAACGCCGTGGAATGATCAGGTGAACAAGGAGTCGCTCTCCTTCCGCACCGCGGCGGCGACCGCCCACGCTCGGGCCACTCTTCTCGCCGGCTTCACCACCGTGCGCGACCTCGGCACCGAAGGCGCGGGCTATGGCGACGTTGGTTTAAAGAAGGCGATTGAGGAGGGCATCGTGCCGGGCCCGCGCATGATCGTGGTCACGCGCGCGATCGTTGCGACAGGAAGTTATGGCCCGAAATTATCGACAGATCTCGATCTTCCCCAGGGCGGGCAGGAAGCGAGCGGGGTGGATGAGATCGTTAAGGCGGCCCGCGAGCAGATCGGCAAAGGGGCCGATTGGGTGAAGCTCTACGCCGATTATCGCTGGGGACCGGGCGACCCTGCACGTCCAACCTTTTCCGAGGAGGAAATGGCCGCCGCGGTCAGGGCCGCGCACGATGCCGGGCGCCCGGTCGCGGCCCACGCCACAACGGCGGAAGGCATGCATCGCGCGACCCTCGCCGGGGTCGACACGATCGAGCATGGCGACGAGGGCACGCCGGAAGTCTTTAAGCTAATGAAAGAACGCAAGGTCGCTTTCTGCCCGACGGTCGCGGCCGGCGATGCGGTCGAGCAGTATTGCGGTTGGAAGAAAGGGAGTGACCCGGAGCCGGCGCGCATCGCTAAAAAGCGCGCGAGCATGAAAGCGGCGCGTGCCGCCGGTGTGACTTTTGCCATGGGCGGCGACGTCGGAGTCTTCACCCACGGCGACAATGCGCGCGAGATGGAGTTGCTCGTTAGGGAATACGGCTTCACGCCGCTCGAAGTGCTGCGCCAGGCGACGAGCGGGAACGCCGCCATTTTCCATCTTACCGACCGTGGCAACATCCAAACCGGTCAATTGGCCGATCTGGTCGCGGTGGCAGGCGATCCAACGAAGGATGTGAGCGCCCTGAGGCAAATCCGTTTCGTGATGAAAGGCGGCGCGATTTACCGCCGGCCCTAGTTTGGCGCAATTAATGGAACTTCGCGGAGGACGATCAACCAATTCTCAGTCTTCAGGTTCACTGGTTGACGAGCTCAAAAGGGCCAGGAAATGCGGTCCTTCGTGCGTGGTCGCGAAAACGCCGAGATCGATCCCGTTGCGTGAATACCGCTCGATCGTGTTGTTCCCCTCATTCGCGACGTAAAGGTTGCCCTTCCGATCGAACATGATTCCAAGCGGCGCATTCAATCCGCTGCTCGCGAAGAGGCCCAGATCAGTTCCGTCAGGAGCAAATTTCTCCACCGTATTGCCGGCGTTGTTCGAGACGTAAACGTTGCCGTCGGGGTCGAGAGCAAGTCCGTAGGCGGATTGAAAATCGGTCTCGTTGAAGACCGAGCCGACGCCATCCGGCGTGAACTTCAGCACCCGGCCGTTGCTTCCTGGAGCGCCGCCATTGGCATTGGAGACATAGAGAATGCCGGCGGCGTCAAAGGCGAGGGAGATCGGCTCGGTCAGACCATCGTGGCGATCGGCAAAGAACGCACCAACCCCGGCGGGAGTGAATTTCACGATCGAATCACCGGCTGAATTTGCGACATAAAGATTTCCGCGGCTGTCCAAGGCCAGACCGTGAGGTCCGTCCAGCAGAGTGCTGTCCGCGAAGGTCGTGACCGTGCCGTCCACCAAAATTTTCTTGATCGAAAAATTGGAGCGATGATTGCTCGCGACGTAGAGGTTTCCCGCCGGATCAAAGACAAGGCCCGTCGGGTGAACGACCTTCGCGAGCAGCCCCTCGAACATGCCGCGCGAATTGAATATTTCGACAATGCCGTCCCGATAACTGCTTTCGTAGACTTTGTCGTTCGTCGGTGCGTCGGGATAAGGCTGTGCACGCCCGCCAGCGAGACGCGGCTGTGCGCCGCTCTGGGTCAGCGAGGCCAGGATCAGGAGCAGCGCGAGGTAAACAAAATGGAAGCGTCTGATCGGGAAAGCTCCGGTTCGGATCATGATCGCTTTGAGTGAAAGATTCGCCGCCAGGTATCACCCCTAACGTTCTGGATGCGGAGAAGGGAGATGGCGGAGGTTGAGTGGGCTCAGGAACGATTGTCAATCTCAGATCACCGCCAGTGCGAAGCGAGGTAGCATTGGTCAACTGTGAGTTTGGACGATTCCTGCTCCTCCTCCTCGTCGTCGTCCTTGTGCCCGCAGCTGTTTTCGGAGGGACGAGGACGAGAGCGACTTCGCACCTGACAATCGAAGAGCCAGGGCGCCGAACCTCCGGGCGGCGCTAGGGCGAAGGAGGCGCAGGCAAGTCCGAATTCCACATGTCGGCGACACATTTCCATGACCCGTCGGCCTGCTTTTTCAGGACCTCGAGGTATTTGCCGTTGTCCACAGTCTTCTTGCCGTCGGCTCCGGTGATCGTGTCCTCGTAGGTGCCGGTGACATAAGCCAAGTCGCCTGAAGCAGCCACTTCCACTTTGGTCGCCTGCCAGGTGAGGCCGGCACCGGGGGTTTCGATCATTTCTTTCCAACCCTTGCGAATCGCGTCCTTCGTCCTGAGGGCGGCAGCATTCGGCGGCATGACGATCGCGTTCTGGGCGTAGTAAGAGACCGTCTTCTCGACATCCTTGGCCCGAGCCGCATCGGCCCATTCGGCATCGAGTTTTTTGAGGGCGTTTTCGGTCGCGCTTTGTGAGCTTGCATCCTGCCCGTCGGCCCGGACCACAAAGAGAAAGACAAGGCCGGCAATCCCGGCGGCGGTCAGTCGTGCATAACGATGGATTTTCATAGTTAGGCAAGCTTCTGAGGCGCGGCCGTTGCGAAGTCAACGACGGAATCGATTTCTCTCTGGGCGGTCGCTGGTTGGTTGTGGCAATTTTGCGACATGGCCACGCTTCAAACCTCCGAGATTCTGCTCAACGTCTCGGATTACGCCGTGGCGGCGCGGCGCCGGATGGAAAAGAACGCGTTTGATTATTACGAAGGCGGAGCCTTGGATGAGCACACGCTGCGGGAGAACACCGCGGGCTGGGCGCGGCTGAAGCTTTATTATCGGGTTCTGGCCGGCGTCGGTCCGCGCGATCTGAGCACGACGGTTTTGGGCCAAGCCATCTCGATGCCAATCGTGGTCGCCCCGACGGCCTTTCATAAACTCGCCTGCGCCAAGGGAGAAATCGCCGCCGCGCAAGCGGCCGCCAGAGCGAGGACTCTCTTCATTCTAAGTTCGCTTTCCAATACGGCGATGGAAAGAGTCTTCGCGGAGGCAGCCTCCCCGCGCTGGTTCCAGCTTTACATCTACCAGGATCGCGAGATCACGCGTGCTCTGGTGCAGCGAGCGGAGGCGGCCGGGGCGGAGGCGATCGTCCTGACGGTCGACGCGCCGGGTCTCGGGACGCGCGAACGCGATGCGCGCAATCGTTTTCGCCTCCCGGAGGGTCTGACGGTGGAAAACCTGGCGCCGTTAGGCAAAGGCGAGCTGCCCGAAGTGCAGGGCTCCGGCCTGGCCGCCTACGTCAGGGACAATTTCAAAGCCGATCTCGGATTCGACGATCTGGATTGGCTCTGCGGATGCACGCGTTTGCCGGTGGTGGTGAAAGGCGTTTGCCGCGGCGAGGATGCACGCCGTTCGGCTGAGCATGGGGCAAAAGCGGTCGTAGTTTCGAATCATGGCGGGCGCCAACTTGATACCGCACCCGCCACCTCGGACGTCCTGCCCAAGGTGGTCGAGGCGGTGGGCGATCTTTGCGAGGTCTATGTCGACGGCGGGATTGGGCGCGGGAGCGATGTCTTGAAGGCGATGGCGCTGGGAGCGCGCGCGGTGCTGGTAGGCAGAGCGGTGCTGTGGGGGTTGTGCGTTGGCGGCGAGTCGGGTGCGTGCGCGGTTCTCGAGATCCTGCGCCGCGAACTTGACGAAGCGATGCTCCTCTGCGGCTGCTCGGACCTGGCCCAAATCGATCGAACGCTGCTCAGCTCCTGAGCGGCCCGCTGAGATGGTGGGCAGGGCTGGATTCGAACCAGCGAAGGCGTAAGCCAGCGGATTTACAGTCCGCCCCGTTTGGCCACTTCGGTACCTACCCGTCGCACCCAAATTGCGAGCGTTTGATATAGGCTCGCTCGCTCGTGGTCGCAACTGTTTTGCCGATGCCGTAGGGTGCTCCAATGATGCATGCGCCACCTCCTCTTCCGAGCCTTTCCGACGCCGATCGCGAAGAACTCTGGCCGCCCCTTCCCTTTCAGGATTGGCAGCCGACGGCCGAGACCCTCCACATGTGGACCCAGATCGTGGGAAAAATTCGACTCACGCTCACCCCCTGGGTCAACCATTCCTGGCACGTCACTCTCTACCTGACGGCGCGCGGCCTAACGACCTCGCCAATCCCCCACGGCTTTCATGCTTTCGAGATCCGCTTCGATTTCATCAGCCACGAATTGCGGATCTTGAAAAGCGACGGCGCGCTCCGGGTCGTGCCGCTCGAGGCGCAGTCCGTCGCGCGCTTTTATGACGCGACGATGAACGCGCTGCAAGAGCTGGCCTTGCCGGTCAGGATCGATCTCACGCCTAACGAAATCGCCGATCCGATTCGATTCGATGAGGACGAAACGCATCGCGCCTACGATCCGGCAGCGGCCAACCGTTTCTGGCGCGTCCTCCTGCAATCGGATCGCGTTCTGAAGAAATTCCGCTCCCGCTTCTGCGGCAAATGCAGCCCGGTCCATTTCTTTTGGGGCAGCTTCGATCTGGCCGTGACCCGTTTCTCGGGCCGTTCGGCGCCGCCACATCCCGGTGGCATTCCGCATCTCCCCGATACGGTGACGCGCGAAGCCTACGCCCAGGAGGTGAGCAGCGTCGGCTTCTGGCCCGGGAGCGCCGCCAGCCCGACGCCGCTCTATTATTCCTACGCCTATCCGGAGCCGGTGGGTTTTGCGGAAGCCCGGGTGCAACCGGCGGAGGCGAATTACTACGCGCCGCTGCACGAGTTTGTCCTTCCTTACGACGCGGTCCGCGCCGCACCGGTGCCGGATGACCCGCTCCTCGCTTTCGCGCAAAGCGTTTACGATGCCGCCTCGACCCTCGGGAAATGGGACCGCGCCGCGCTCGAAGAAAGCAAACTCCAGCCGCCGGTGGCACTGCCATAGTTGCAGTCGGGGCGCTGACCCCGGCTGGTCAACCGGGTCGCCACGTTTTGGGCGGTTCGGGTCCACGCCCCCGGCTACAGCGGGAGCCCGTCGAGCCAGCGTTTCGCCAGGACCAGCTCCGTGTTCGTTAGGCCATGGCCGGCCTCGAAGAAGCGCGCGCTCACTTCCGCCCCCGCGCTGCTCAGCATTTCCGCCAGCCTTTCGGTGTTGGCCCGCGGAATGACCATGTCCAGCTTGCCACCGGCGATCCAGACCTGCACCCCGCGAAGATCGGGCAACTCCTCCGGCATGAACGGCACCATGGCGCGCAGCAAAATCGCCGTCCGTAGCACCCCCGGACGCCGCAGGAAAACGCTGGCCGCGACATTGGCGCCGTTCGAATAACCGACCGCGACCAGTTTCGCGGCGTCGAAGCCGTAGCGTTGCGCCGCCGCGATAATGAACTCCGCCAGGTCGTCCGTCCGCCGTTTTAAATCTTCCAGATCGAAAACGCCTTCGGCCAGGCGCCGGAAGAAACGCGCGTGCCCGTTTTCCAGCACCGGGCCGCGCGGACTGAGCAACCCCGCAGCCGGATCGAGTTCGCGGCCGAGCGGGACCAATTCCTTTTCATCGCCGCCCGTCCCGTGGAGCAGGAGGAGCGTGCGCTCCGAGGAACCGGGAACGAATTCGTGAACGAAATCGAGCTCCGGCGTCATTTGATGAAAAATCCCGCGATCGCGTCGATCACCGCGCCCTGCATCTCGCGCGTCAGCTCAGGATAAATCGGCAGAGCGAGCGACTCGCGCGCTGCTCGCTCCGTCTCGGGCAGGTCGCCGGCACGATACCCGAGCGGCTCGAAACATTTCTGCTCGTGCAAACCGAGCGGATAATAAATCGCGGTTCCGATCCCCGCCGCGGCCAAATGCTTTTGCAGCGTGTCCCGTTGCGGGGTGCGGATCACGTATTGATGATAGATGTGGTGATTGGCCAGGCCGCGCTCCCGATATGGTTCGGCCGGGAGGGTGATGTGATTCGTCAAGCCGCGCGCCGTGAATTCCTCGCGATAAATGTCCGCCACTTTGCGGCGCGCGGCCGACCAATCATACAGGTGCGGCAGCTTGATTTTGAGGATCGCGGCCTGAATGGCATCCAGGCGGAAGTTGCCGCCGATAACGTGATGAAAATAGCGGGGTTCCATGCCGTGCTCGCGAAAGATGCGGAAGCGCCGCGCCAGCTCCTCGTCGTTGGTCACGATCGCGCCGGCGTCGCCCGCCGCGCCGAGATTCTTGGAAGGATAAAAGCTGAAAAAACCCGCCGCGCTCATCGTGCCGGCCTGATGCGCGCGTCCCATCTTCGTCGGATACTCCGCTCCGATCGCCTGGGCGGCGTCTTCGATCACGGTGAGGGAATATGCGGCTGCGATCTCGTTGATCGCATCCATCTCGCAACACAAACCGAAGAGATGCACCGGCACGATCGCGCTCACGACATGGCGGGCCGCATCGATCCATTGTCCCTCCGCATTCCGCTGGCAGCGCGCGAGAAAAGCCGCAATGGCAGCGGGCGAAATATTGAAAGTGACCGGATCGATATCGACGAAGACGGGCGTGGCGCCGACCCGGGCGATGCAGCCGGCGGTGGCGAAAAAAGTGTAGGCGGTCGTGATGACAGCGTCGTTAGGGCCGATCCCCAGCGTCATCAGGATGTCGAGCAGAGCATCGGTGCCGGAGGAAACGCCGATCGCATGTTTCGCCTGGCAGGAGGCGGCCAGGGCGCGCTCAAATTCCTCCACTTTCGGGCCGAGGATGAAGCTCTGCGTCCGCATGATCTCGTCGAACTCGCGCCGGATCGGCTCCGCCAGGGAACGGTATTGTTCGCTCAGGTCGAGCAAGGGCACATGCATCCTCTACCGAAGCACGACCGGCGAAGTCTGGCGAGTCTTGCCGCCGAGGTGGTTGACCGCGGAGAGGCGCTAAGCTAGCCTCCGCCCGTGGGTCTCATTCGAACTCTGTTCTGGTTCATCCTCTTCGTCTTCTTCACGTTCTGCTTCGTCGTGCTCTTCGAGTATGGGACGAGCGATTTCGTGCCCGGTTTCAAAAAGGAACTCAATCGGGTCACAAAATTCGTTGAGGAAGCCGCTCATCCGGCGAGGAAAAAACCGGATACCAAACCGTAGCCAGGCCGCCGGTCGTCGTCAGGCGACAAACTCTAGCTCGTCTTGCCGGGGCACGAGGCCGCGCTCGCTCCCCGCGCGCAGAAATTCCCGGATCGCCGCCCGCCCCCTCTCGCCGTAGTCGCGCGTGTAATCGTTCACGTACATGTCGATGAATTGCCCGGCGAGATTTGCATCCATCTCGCGCGCATACGGCAGTGAATGGCGCACCGCCGCCTCCTGATGGCCCAGCCCGTATTCGATGCTCTCGCGAATGATCTGCGCGAGATCGCGACTGACCGGCGGCGGCAGATCCTTGCGCAGCACATTGCCGCCTAACGGCAAGGGCAGATCGGTCTTCTCTTTCCACCACTGGCCGAGATCGAGCAGTTTGCGGAAACCGGCGGCCGCATAAGTGAGCTGGCCTTCGTGAATGATGAGGCCGACTGCCGCCTTGCCCGATTTCACCTCGTCGAAGATTTGATCGAAGGGCACGACGACGTGGGCGAATTCGCCGAGGTAAAGCTGGAGAGCGAGATACGCGCTCGTCATTTTCCCAGGAATGGCGATGAGCCGTCCGCGCAACCAGGCGCGCAACTCCTCCGCCGAATCCGCGGTCGGGGCTGCCGGGTCGGTCGCGACCAGCATGGGGCCATAGCCGTCGCCCATGCTCGCGCCGCAGGAGAGGAGGGCATAGCGATCGCTCACATAAGCGTAGGCGTGGATGGAAATTGCCGAGATATCGAGCTCGCCGCGCAGGGCGCGCTCGTTCAGGGTCTGGATGTCCTCTAGTCGATGCTCAAACTCATAGCCGCGCAGATCGATTTTGCGTTCCGCCATCGCATAAAACATGAAGGCATCATCTGGGTCGGGCGAATGGCCGAGAGTGAAAACGCGGGCGCGGCTCGATGACATGGCGACGAGGCTAAACGGGGGGGCTGCGAGGCGCAACGACCGGTCGTCACAGCCCTGGCTTTGCGTCTCGCGTGCCCGCGGGTTAAGCGTCCCTTCGTGCATCCATTCGCGACAACCCATCAACTGGCTTGCCCAGATTGCGATATTCTGCTCGAACTCGCCTCGCTCGAGACGGGCGAAAAGGCGATCTGCCCGCGCTGCCGCGCCATCCTCCAGGTTCACCAGCGCAACGCGCTCCATCGCACCGCCGCCTTCGCTCTCGCGGCCGCGGTGCTTTTTCTGGTCGCGAATTGTTTCCCTTTTCTCACCCTGCGCGCCGGCTTTCGCGAAAGTCAGATGCACCTCTGGCAAAGTGCGGCCGGGCTGGAGGAGGCGGGCTCGCCTTATCTGGCGGGCGCGGTCTCGCTTTTCATCGAGCTCGCGCCCGCCCTGCTCATCGGCGGCCTGCTTTACCTCGTCCTCCCACTGCTCTGGAATCGCCGCGCGCCGGGCGCGATCACGATTTGTCGGGCCGTCGTCTGGGCTCGGCGCTGGAACATGGTGGAGGTCTTTCTGCTCGGCGTGTTCGTTAGTCTGCTCAAGCTCGGGAAGCTCGCTTCCCTCACGGTCGGCACTTCTTTTTGGGCTTTCATTGCTTTGATTTTTTGCCTGACCGCGGCCCTGGCTTCGATTCATCCGCGGGAATTATGGGCCCGCCTGGAGACGGCGAAATGAGACACGGTTTTGCCGCGCGTTCCGCCGCTGCCCGCGGGCTGGCGCTTTGCGAAGTCTGCGGGCTCGTCGCGCCAGTGAAAGAAGGCCGCTGCCCGCGTTGCGATAGCCGCCTGCACCTTCGTTTGCGAGACAGTCTGCAGCGCACCTGGGCCCTCACGATCGCGGCCACTATTCTCTATTTCCCCGCCAACCTCCTCCCCGTCCTGCGGGTGGATTCGGTTACGGGCGACTACGCCAACACGATCGTGGGCGGGGTCATCCAATTCTGGCAGCATGGCGACTACCCAGTCGCGATTATTATTTTCACGGCCAGCGTCATGATCCCGGTGCTGAAAATCTTTTCCATCGTTGCCCTCTGTTTCGCGGCCCGCTCGGGGCGTCGACCCCGCGGCATGACCAAGCTCTATCGCGTCACGGAATTTATCGGACGCTGGTCGATGGTGGACGTCTTCGTCGTGGCGATCCTGGTCGCGGTCGTGCAACTCGGCTCGGCCATGTCGATCCATCCCGGGGCGGCCGCTCTTTCCTTTGCGGGCGTCGTCGTCCTGACGATGCTGGCCGCAATGAGTTTCGATCCGCGCCTGATCTGGGACGCCGCCGCACAGCAGCGGAAAGCGAAGCGATCATGAACGACGACCGACTGGCAAGCGACGAAACCCCGGGCGAACCGATCGTGGAACGGAGCCGAAGTTTCTCCCCGATCTGGATCATCCCAATCGTCGCCGCCCTCCTTGGGCTGTGGCTGGCTTTCAAATATTACTCGAGCCAGGGTCCCGAGATCACGGTGCGCTTTGAGACCGCGGAAGGGATCGGGGAAGGGAAAACGCCCGTCCTCTGCCGGAGCGTCAACATCGGCACGGTGGAGAAAGTTCGCCTCACGAAAGACCTGAAGGGTGTCCTCGTCACGATGCAGATGACGAGCGAAGCGACCGACCTTTTGACCAAGGATACCCAGATTTGGGTGGTCCGTCCGCGCTACGGAGGGGCGGCCGGGATCTCGGGCCTGAGCACGATCTTCTCCGGCAGCTATATTGCGCTTGAGCCCGGCCTTTCGACAGAACCGCGGCGCGAATTCGTCGGCTTGGAAAATCCGCCCGTGACCCCGAAAGGCGTGCCGGGTTTGCGCATCACTCTCTTCTCAGACGAAGCCGGCAGCATCGGGCCCGGCGCGCCCGTTCTCTATAAGGGACTCGAGGCGGGCAGAATCGAGTCGCGCACCCTTCACCCGGAGAACGGTAAGATCGAGTTTAGCGCTTTTATCTCGAAGGAGTTCTCTTCGCTCGTCCGCAAAAACACGAAGTTTTGGGACGCGAGCGGGATCGACGTTTCGCTCGGGGCGGATGGGCTGCAACTGCATACCGGCTCGCTCGAAACTCTACTTCTCGGCGGCATTACCTTCGGTGAGTTCGATCGCGTCCACTCCGCGCCCCCGGTGGCCGATGGTGCGACTTTCGTCCTCTACGACAGCCTGGCCGACACAAAGAAATTCGCCATGCAAAACAGCCTTCCTTATCTGCTCCTCTTTAGCGACAGCGTGCGCGGTTTGAGCGACGAGGCGCCGGTCGATTTCCGCGGGGTGCGCATCGGCACGGTCCACGGCGTTTCCTTCAAGTATTTGCCTAACGACCCGGAGCGCCGGGTGCCGGTTCTGATCCAGATCGATCCCGGCCTCATCACCAATCTGCCCTCCGAGAGCACCGAGCCGGCCGAGAAATTCATGGCCGAGGCGGTTCAGAACGGTCTGCGCGCCAGCCTCAAAACCGGCAATTATCTCACCGGCCAGATGTATGTGGATCTCGATTTCGACAAGAGCGCCCCGCCCGTGTCTGTCACCGAAATCGCGGGCTATCGCGTCCTCCCGGTCGGCGGCTCGAGCCTCTCCGGAATGCTCGACAAGGCCTCCGCCCTGCTCGATAAATTGCAGGCCCTGCCGCTCGAGGCCACGATTGAGGAAGCGACCGAAACGCTGGCCACAATCAAGAGCACAGTCGCCGGTCTGGATAAGACTGTGAACGGCTACGGCGAGAACGGGCCCCTCTACCAAAAGCTGAACGAGACCCTGGAACAACTCGATCAAACCTTGCGCTCGATCCGCGAACTTTCGGGCACGATCGAGCGGAAACCGAACTCGCTCATCTTTGGCAAACCGGGGAAGGTGGCGCCGCCCAAAGGTTCCTCGCCGCCCTAACGAATCCTTTGCATGACGCGAAACCAGCTTCGTCTTTTTTCCTGCGCTGCGCTCCTCGGCCTGCTTACGGCCTGCGGAGGAGCCGGCACTAATTATTATCGGCTCGACGCCACCGCCCCTGCGACCGGCGCGGGCGCGCGCGCTTCCGGGCTGAGCGTGGCGATCGGCCCGGTCTCGCTCCCGAGCTATCTCGACCGGGCCGAAGTGGTCTTTGCCACAGGGCCTAACGAGTTCCAGGTCCCGGCCGACGCGCTTTGGATCGGCTCCCTGCGAGATAACATCAGCCGGACGGTGGCGACGGATCTCGGCCGGCTCCTAGGTTCCGGCCAGGTCTCGAGCGGGTTCGAGGGCCGCTCCCGGCCGCGCTACCGGGTGGCGCTCGATATCCGAAAATTCCACGGCATCAGCGGCCAGGGCGCCCTCCTCGACCTGAGCTGGAGGATTCAGGACGGGAGCAGCGGCCAGGTCCTCTCCCGTCACAGCGCAGTTTTCCACGAGCAGATCGTGGGTGACGGTTACGGCCCGCTCGTCGCGGCCGAGAGCAGGTTGCTCGAGCAGTGCGCCGCGGCCATCGCGGCAAACCTGCGCTAGTTTGCAGCCAGGACTAACAGGATTTGCTGGGAGCGAAGAATCCCCTCATCCGGTTAATCCTGTAAATCCTGTCGACTTCCTGTTTTCGCCGCGAAACCCAGTTTGCGTTGCGCGACTCGCTCCGATAACCTGAGCGCGCGATGGCGAAATCCGGTCTCGGCAAAGGTCTCGGCGCATTGATCAGCGTTTCCCCCGCCCTGCGCGCACCGGAGCCGGGAACGGGTGAGCAGGTGCAGCAGGTCAGCCTCGCCAGCATCGTCCCGAGCCCGCTCCAGCCGCGCCGCGAATTTGCCCGCGAAGCGCTCGAGGAGCTGGTCGATTCCATTCGGCAACGCGGTATTATCCAGCCGCTTATCGTTAGGCCGGTGCAGGGGCAGCTTGAATTGATCGCCGGGGAACGCCGTTGGCGGGCGGCCAAAGAGATCGGGCTGAGCGAAGCGCCCGTCATCGTCAGGCAGGCGAGCGACCTCGAAGTGCTCGAGCTCTCCCTGATCGAAAACCTGCAGCGGGCCGACCTCAACCCGATCGAGGAAGCGCAGGCTTACGCCCGGTTGGCGGGCGAGTTTGGGATGCGCCAGGAAGAGATCGCGCAGAAGGTCGGGAAGAGTCGCGCCTCGGTCGCAAACGCCATGCGCCTGCTCGATCTCGACCAGCAAATCCAGACCTGGGTTGTTCAGGATCTGCTCTCGGTCGGCCACGCCAAGGTGCTGCTCGGAGTAAAAGCGCATGATGAACAGCGCCTCCTGGCGGAAAAGGTTTTGCGCCAAAGTTCGACCGTCCGCACGACCGAGCGGATGGTGGCGCGCCATCTCGGGAAGCTGAGCGGAACGCGTCGCCGCCGGCGGGCCGAGACGGTCAGCTCGGCCGCCTTGAGCGATCTCGAGAATCGTCTCCGCCAGCATCTGGCGACTCACGTCACGATTCATTACGGCGAGAAACGTGGCCGGATCGAGATCGAGTTTTATGGAAGCGACGATCTCGAGCGGGTCGTGAACGCCCTCGGCCTCCCGCCCGATGCCTAGGAGGAATTCTGCAAATGCCTCCTCTCCTGCTCCTGCTCGTAATCGTGCTCGTGATCGACGCTCTTCCAGTCCGATCACGAGCACGAGCAGGAAACGTCAGCGTTTTTCCTATTTTATGAGGTTGGCTGGTAACGAAAAGCAGCGGCTCCGGCACAGAGTTCGTTTCGCCGGTCTGCTCGTCCTCGCCGCCCTCCCCGGCAGTTGCAAGCCGCCCGTCGTCCAGGGCCGGCCGTGGGAGGAATTTTCCGGGGCGAAGGCGCTCGCGCACGTCCAGGCCCTGGTCGATTTCGGGCCCCGCCCGCCCGGCTCGGATGCGATCAAGCGCGCGCGCGCCTACATCCGGGACAATTTGCGGGCGACCGGCTGGGAAGTGCTCGAGCAACCGGTGACCCGGCAGACCCCGCGCGGCGCGGTCACCTTCGTTAACCTGATCGCGCGCCGGCCTAACGAGTGGCACCATGAGGGGGTTTACCTGGTCGCTTCCCATTACGACACGAAAATTTTCGACTCGATTCGATTCGTGGGGGCGAACGACGGCGGCTCGAGCACCGGGGCCCTGCTCGAGCTGGCGCGGGTCCTGGATCACCACCGGGGTTTGGCCGCCC
>DATBDG010000128.1:0-6991 GCA_036270055.1 Chthoniobacterales bacterium | reverse complement strand
ACAATCGCCGTGCACTACGAGCTAAAGAACAAGCTCTATGCCTGGCTCGATCAGCGGCTTGGGTTTGTCGACGCCTTCCTCACTTCGGAGCTGCGCAGCCTGCGGGCGCACTTCGAGGGGGTCGCCGCGCCAGTGACGGAGCGGGCGCCGATGTATACGATGCTCGAGCCGGTTTCGGCCTAACGAAAAGCTGTTTCTCCATCGAGAGCGCGGAACCAGCCGCTGGACCGCGCTCTTCTACCTTACGCGGACGGCGCGCGTTTTATCGAGCCGAAGGATGTCGCCCGGGGCGAGGACCGGTTCCGCTTTGGGATCGCGAATTTTCTCGCCCTGCAGCTGGACGCTGCCCTGCTCGATGAGGCGGCGCACCTCGGCGCGCGATTTCGTCAGGCCAAAACCGCCGACGTAGGCCGCGACGACGAGAGAGATAATGTTGCGCTCGCCGGCCGGGGGCGCGAAAGCCGGCAGATCCGCCTGGTCGAGACGCCGCCCGCTGAAACGCTGCTCCCATTCCTCGAGGGCGGGCTGGCCATCGCCGGAGGTGTGGTAGGTCTCGACGATCTCGCGCGCGAGCTCTTTCTTGGCTTCCATCGGATGTTGATCCGCGGCCAGCGCGCGGCCGAGAAGGAGAGGATAATAGCGGGCCATCAGCTCGTCCGAGATGCTCATCAGCTTGCCGAACATTTCGTTAGGCGGGTCGGTAATCCCGACGTAGTTGCCGAGGCTCTTGCTCATCTTTTGCACCCCGTCGAGCCCTTCGAGGATGGGAAGGACGAAAACCACCTGCTGCGGCTGGCCTTCCTCTTTTTGCAGGTCGCGCCCGACGAGAATGTTGAAGAGCTGATCAGTCCCGCCGAGCTCCACATCGGCCTGCACCTCGACCGAGTCCCAAGCCTGCATGATCGGGTATTGGATTTCGTGGGCCCGGATCGGCTGCTGCTTTTCGATCCGCTCCTTGAAATCCTCCCGTTGCAGCATCTGCTGGAGCGTAACCCGGCTGTTGAGCCGGATGACTTCGGCGAAAGACATTCGCTTGAACCAATCGCCGTTGAAAACGGTGCGGGTGCGCCGGGGGTCGAGCACCTTGAAGGCCTGGGTGCGGTAGCTTTCGGCGTGGGCCAGGACCTGCTCGTGCGTGAGCTGGGGCCGGGTCGCGGAGCGTCCGCTCGGATCGCCAATCATGGCGGTGTAATCGCCGATGATGAGGATCGCCTCGTGGCCCAGGTCCTGGAACTCGCGCAGCTTGCGGAGGATAAGGCTATGCCCAAGGTGAAGATCGGCGCTCGTCGGGTCGACTCCGAGCTTGACCCGGAGCGGCCTGCCTAACGACAGCTTCTCCTTCAGCTCGGCGGCGCTGATGATCTGGGCCGCGCCAGTTTTGAGAAGGTCGAAGGATTGCGCCGGGTCCATCACGGAAGGTGCGTCAGCTTCAGGTTCCTTCAACCCGGCTGTAGCGGCGGCCTATGACCGCCGAAGCATCAAGAGCATCCGGGCGTTCGTTGCTCATCGACCGCCGCTAGACATTATTAGTTCTTGTTCAGGAGCTCGCGGATTTCGTCGATTGTCAGCGGGTGGTCCTGCTGGCTGAGGATTTTCTGGCGTGTGCCCTGGGCGAGGAACGGTTTGTTCTCGGCGTATTCGTGCACTTCAGCTTTTTTGCTCGCCTCATTCGAGGTCCGAACGAGCGAGCTTTCGCTGGTCGGGAATTGAGTGTTGGCGAAGGCCTTTTTCGCGTTCGCCTTGGTCTCCGCCGCGGCGTTGCTCTGCAAGAATTTTCTTGTTCCGAAAGCACGCGCGAAAAAATCCTTCAGACCGCCGAAAGGTTTCGCGAGGTGCTGGTCAACGGCATAAAACGTTTTGGCTTCGAACTTCCGATCGACGAAAGTGCCCTCCGCGGCGACGAACTGTTTGTTCTGGGCGGAATTGGCGAGCGACATGTCGGGACGGAGAAGGCGGTCGACGAGCTTTTTCTCCTGCTCCTGTGCCTGGGCAAAGCCGGAGAAAATCGTCAGGCAAAGCAAAGCGATCATTCCGCGCACGACGCGACCCTGCCGCAGGCGCCTGCTGCCTGTAAAGGGAAAAGCCGATCTTGGTCAGTTCCTGGGGAGGAGAGCGAGCAGGCGCTGCGCGCCTCGCGGGGGCGCGGTTCGCCCGCTGAGAATGGAGCGCGCGCTCACTGGTCGCCCATAGTAGCGGTCGATCGCGGTTTTTTGGGTGGCGATGATCGCTCCTTCCAATGAGACGCCAGCGAACAATCCCTTGCTCCGGCTGTAAGTGTAGACCGCAGCGGTGGGTGTGACCGCCCCCTGCAGATCGCGCCCGACTGGCCCCGCGGCCGCGCTGACGTCGGCGCCGAGCGTGAGGTTGCCATCGCGCGAAAAGGCGCGCACGGCAGCATCGTTGTTGAGCACAAACATAAAGTCCGTCATTTCCGCACCTATTTGCAGCCCCCAACCGGCACCGCCCAACCCGATGAAGGAGGGGGCCGACCAACCATGCGGTGTCCGGGCCACGACCACGCCTTGACCGCCTTTGCCACTGACGCCAAACCCGATCTTGAGGACGCGGATGATCGCGAGGCCACGCGCATCGTTCAGAATCCGCCTCGGAATTTCGCGATCCGGCATTTGGTAAAAAGCGCGCAGGATTTCGGCGGATTGATCGACCACTTCCTGCTCGGTGGCGGCGCGGGCCTGGCTAAGGGCGAAACAAAAAAGCAGGATGGAAGCGAGTATTTTCATGGTCACAATCCGGGCAGTTGCAGCGCAGGCGATTCTATTGGTAGCCTGCCGGCCGGAAACTTGCAACTCGTTAGGCGGGTGCCGCCGGTTTCTTTCCCAGACACTCTCCGATGCGGCGCGATTCCCTCACAAAACAGGCATTGCGACTCGGATTAATTCCTGAGCCATAGCGATCGGCGTAGACCTTGGTGAACTCGGCCCCGAGGAAGAAGATGGTGGTCGAATAATAGACCCAGACGAGGATGAGGATGAGCGCGCCGGCCGCGCCGAAACTCGAGGCGATGCTGCTGCTGGCGAGATAGAGCCCGATGAGATATTTGCCGACGGTGAAAAGCAGCGCGGTGACGGTGGCGCCGATCCAAACGTCTTCCCAGTTGATCCGCACATCGGGCAGCACCTTGAAAATGAGCGCGAAGAGCAGGACGAGGACGAAGAAGCTGACCACCCCCGTGAGCGGGGCGACGAAACCCGGAATTGGCAGGTAGCCAGCCATGAAATTGTTGACCGCCTGAAGAACAGCACTTAGGAGGAGCGAAATGATGAGGAGAAATCCAACCGCCATCACCATCGAGAAATTGAGCAGGTAATCCTTGAGCGAAGTGAGCAGGCCGCCCCTTTTCAGGCGCACGCCCCAGATAGAATTGAGCGCGTCCTTGAGCTGCCCGAAAACACCCGACGCCCCAATGAGCAAGGCGACCACCCCGAGAGCCGCCGCCAGAATGCCCTGGCTCCGGTCGCTCGAGACTTGGATCAGGGTTTGGATTTCCCCTGCGCCTTTCGGACCGAGCAGCCATTCGATTTGTTGGTAGACTTGGCCGCGGGCCGCCTCTTCGCCAAAGACCAGACCCACGACGGCGATCGCGATCACGACCAGCGGCGCCATGGCAAAGATCGAGTAATAGGCGAGGGCAGCGCTGAAACGCAGGGCGCGATCCTCCGCCCATTCGTTGAAGCTTTGCAGGAAAAGCGGACCCCACGAACGCACGAGGTGAAATTTTTCTTTTTTCGCTCTCATCTCCGAGTTCCTTACTGGCAGCGGTCGACCTTTCAAAAAGCGTGGCCGTCCTGGGATGGAAACGATCATCGATCTGCAAAGCGACGCCTATTTCATGAGCGAGGCCCTGCGGATGGCGACGCGGGCGTACGAAGCGGAGGAAGTCCCGGTTGGCGCGGTGGTGGTGCGCGAGGGGCGGGTCATCGCCCGCGCCTCCAACCAGGTCGAGCTGCTGAAAGACGCGACCGCGCACGCCGAGATGCTCGCTCTCACGCAGGCGGAAGCAGCGGTCGGTGATTGGCGCCTGACCGATTGCGATCTCTACGTGACCAAGGAACCATGCCCAATGTGCGCCGGGGCGCTCGTCCATGTGCGGATGCGGCGGGTGGTTTTCGGCTGCGCCGATCCGCGGGGCGGTGCGGCGGGAGGATTGCTCAATCTGTTACAAAACCCGTCACTCAATCATCAGTGCCATATCGTGGCGGGCGTGCTGCAGGATGATTGCGCCGCGCTTTTGCAGAATTTTTTCCGGGCCCGGCGCGAACGGGAAACGGAAGCCCCCGGGGGCTGAAATCGAGACTGCGAGCTTTCTATAAAAGCTGCTTGCAAAGTTCGGCCAAAAGGATTCATTGCGCCTCCTCGAAGTTAGAAATTTGGCGCCGTGACGAAGGATGGGTTCAGGCCGGTCGCGCAGGGGGATTTCAGGAGAGTGACTGCGAGGTTATTTTCCCCGGCGGCCCATTGAGCGTCGGCGTCAAAAATGCTCTCTTCTTCCAATTCACATATAGTATGAAGATATCAAGACAAGTCCTCCTTTTCCTCCTGGCACTAATCGCGAGCCTCGCGCTCGCTCGCGGGGCGCGGGCCGATGTGACAGCACAAACTGAAGTCTACGGGACCGCCTCTGACGGTACGGTTTTGCATTGGGACGTTTACACGCCGACGGGTTCGGGTCCGTGGCCGGCGATGCTCGTAATCCATGGCGGCGGCTTTGATTACGGCTCACCGACCAGCGCCCAAGGGTCGATCGATTGCGCCCAGGCTTTGGCCGCGGCCGGATACATCGCCTTTTCGATCGAATACCGGCTTGCTCCTCCCGGGTTGCTCCCCGGGCAGGTCTCCGATGGGCGCTTTCCCGATCAAACCGACGATGTGAACCTGGCGGTTCGAACCGCCCGAGCCGACTCGCGCTGCAACGGGCAGGTAGGAGCGATTGGAGGTTCGGCGGGCGGTTATCACACCGCTTTTGCCGCCACCAATGGAACGAAGGGCTACGACCGGATCGATCTCGGCGTTTGCCTCTCGGGAATGTTTGATGGCACCGATTTCAGTCCCAGCGAGCATTTGGCCGGCTACACGGCCAATGTCACCAATTACGTCGGGGTCCCCACGACCGACACCGCGGCCTTGCGAGCCGCTTCTCCCGCCTGGCAGGTCGATGCTGATACCGCTCCGCTTTTGCTCGTCAATTCGGTCGGCGACTCGATGCCCTACGTGCAGCTCCCCAACATGGTCCAGCATCTCGATGCGCTTGGCTTGAAGAACTATCAGGTGTTGACCCTCGCGGGCGGCACGCACTCGTTCGCCTCCTGGGACTTGGTGAAAGATGTCGCCCTCACTTTTATTGCCAACGGTTTCGCCGGCGTCCCACCGCCACCGCCGATACCGGCTCCCGGTCTGACCGATGGATCGAAGCAGCTCGTCAATGTCTCGACCCGGGCCGACGTCAAGGATGGCGAGGACGTGATGATCGGCGGCTTCATCATCAATGGCACGGTCGACAAGCGAGTGGCCTTGCGTGCCATCGGCCCATCGCTTGGCGGGGCTGGGTTGAATGGACTTTTGGCCGACCCGTTTCTGGAGCTGTACGACAGCTCCGGTAGCCTTGTGGAATCGAACGACAACCGCCAGGTTCTCGACGGCCTCCCAAATCCCCTTCTCCCGTCCGACCCGTCGGAAGCTTTCCTGCTGGCGATCCTTCCGCCGGGTCGCTACACCGCCATCCTGCACGGGGTGGGGAGCGCGAGCGGGCTGGCTCTGATTGAGCTCTACGATCTGACTCCGTCCAATTCGAGCGTCTCCAATCTCTCAACCCGCGGCGACGCCGGTGCGGGCGACACAGAGATGATCGGCGGCTTCGTCGTCGGCGGCGTGGATCCGACGCAGGTGCTGGTGCGTGCGCTCGGTCCGTCGCTCGGCGCTTATGGGGTTCCGACGCCGCTGGCCAACCCGGTCCTCGATCTGCGCGATGGCAACGGCAATCTGCTTTTCACCAACGACAATTGGCGTTCCAACCAGCAACAGCAGATTCTCGATACGGGTCTGGCGCCGTCTGACGATCACGAATCGGCCATCATCGCGACCCTGCTCCCGGGCAGCTACACCGCGCTGGTGCACGATGCCAACTTCGCGACCGGAGTCGGATTGGTGGAAGCCTACAACGTCGAGCCCTGACGGTTCCGCTCTAGAAAAGAGCACTGCCACGGGCGGGCGAATGGCTGCCTCGCAAGAACTCGAATGACTTCGAGCGTTCCGATTTCACGCGCCCAGCGTTCACGCCGCTCTACCCGCAGAGGCTGGAAGGGGGCCAGATTCGGCCGGGCGGCGGCCGCGGTGAACGGGACATTTCGCGGCCGCGGCCATAAGCTTCGGGTGTTGCTTGGGCGTAATCGGGCCGGTGAGTTGCAGATCGCGATCGAAATTTTGAGCTTGCCAATCGCTGCCAAATTGTCGCAAAAAACCCGGAGATCATGACGGCACAAAAATTAAGACAACGGCCGCTTCGTCTCGCTTTGTCAGGCGGAGGACTGGCCCTCGCCCTTGCGCTGGGAACCGCCGGCGCCCAAACGAGCTACATTTATCTCCAAAGCAATAATGCGGCGCGGGGCATTAATAACTCTGTCTACGGCTTCAGCAGCGACGGTATGGGAAATCTCACGATGCTGCCTGGCTCGCCGTTTCCGACCGGGGGGACCGGGGTCGGCGCGGGTGATGGCAGCACCAATCCGTTTGATGCAGACCAGCAGCTCATCGCGCGCCGGGACGGCAGCCTCCTTTTCGCCGTCAATGGACATAGCAATGACATTGCTGTCCTCACGGTCAATGCCGACGGAACCTTGAACGCCGTGCCGGGCTCTCCTTTTCCTTCCGGCGGGCAAAATCCGGCGAGCGTGGGATTGCTGGAGACGCAGCGCGAGACGCTGGTGGTGGTGAATAAGAACGAAGATGCCCGTCAGGACATCGCGGCCGCCGTTCC
>DATBDG010000127.1:0-38626 GCA_036270055.1 Chthoniobacterales bacterium | reverse complement strand
CGCGCCCAGGCCGAGCTGCTGGCGCTCAATGCCAAACTCGAGGAGCGCGTCGCGGAGCGCACGCGCGAGCTGCGCGAGAAAAATCAGCAGATGGAAGAGGAACTTCAGATGGCGCGCGAGTTGCAGGTCGCCCTCCTCCCGCAACAGTTTCCGACCGTTCCCCGCGGCGTCGTGCCGGAGAAAAGCGCCCTGCACTTTCTCAGCCTCTACTTTCCGACCGGGGATGTAAGCGGCGACTTTTTCTCCGTCTTTCCAGTGGGCGAAAAGGCGGCAGGGGTTTTGATCTGCGACGTGATGGGGCATGGGGTGCGCTCCGCTCTCGTCACCGGAATGATCCGCGGCCTGGTGGAAGAACATTCCCGGCTGGCGGGTGATCCCGGTGAATTGCTCACCCGCATCAACCGCGCTCTCACTGTCATCCTGAAACAGGCCGGCACGACGATGTTCGCCACCTGTTTTTATGTCGTCGCCGATGTCGGACGGGCGCAGTTGCGTTTTGCCAATGCCGGACATCCGAGCGCGCTCCACGTCCGGCGCCGCGGGGCCGACGCCCAAAAGCTCGACGGGCAGGATGCGCGCGGCCCGGCGATGGGAATTTTTTCCTCCGCCACCTACACGACCGCGATCCGGCCGATGGAGAAAGGTGACCTCGTCATGCTTTTCACCGACGGGCTTTTCGAAGTCGAAGACGCGACCGGCGCTTTCTTTGATGAGGACCAGCTGCGCGCGACCGTTCTTCGTCACGCCGGCCTTGCTCCGGATGAATTTTTCAGCCGAGTCCTGGAAGACGTCCGTAAATACTCCCAGCGCGAAACTTTCGCGGACGACGTCTGCGTCGTCGGAATGCAGATCCGGCACACGGAATGAGGCCGTCCCGGCCTAACGAATTGCTACTCGCCATCTTTTTTGATCAGCGATCCGATCTCCGGACCACTGTCCGGATTGCGCATGTGCTCGAAATCGACCGCCATCTCGAGGTCGCCCGCGACCGGCTGGCCGTTGTTCTGCGCCGGAATGAAATGCTCCTCGTCCATGACATCGAGCAGGACCCGGCCGCGCCCGCCATTGGCCGGCGCTTCGGAGGCGATTCTCTTGCTCACCATTTTGCCCTCGGGACTGACGTGCACCTGCACAATCGCGGCGGGGTGAGCGCCATACTGGATGTGGTATTTGTCGCGGTGGGAATAGATTTTCCGCCGGAAGAGCGCGTCCGTGTCGATGATCTGTGGCTGCACATAATTGGACAAGCCCGCGATCTTTTCGCTCTCGGCCGTTGCCAGGGTGACGGCGATGGTTGGTTTCCCGTTCGGGATGAGGAAGAGCACTGTCCCGCCGACCAGAACGGTGACCGGCTGGCGCGCGACCACGGCCGGAGTAAAACGGCCGTGCCGCAACGCGTTCTCGACCGCAACCCCAAAGCGCGCCTCCTTCCTCCCGCAAAGGGTGGAAATGTGTCCCGGCTTCCCCTGCGCCGAGACTTCGCAATAGAATTTTACCGCTCCCTGCATCCCGGCGGCGCGCTCCTTCGGCGGATAATGTAACTGCATCGCGAAGGAGTCGGGCCCCTGGCTGACCGTCGCCGGGTGCGTCTCGCCCAGAGCGAGATTGGTGACGGAAAGCGTGAAGAGAAATCCGGCGGACCGGAGGAGAACAGTGGGTTTCATGCCGGCGACGATTAGCAAAGAGACGTCAGGCTGGCAAGCAGCTTTCGCGCACCGGATTTGCCCTCGCCTCTTTACCGCCGCTTACTTGATCGAATGAGATTGAAGCCGAAACGGATCAGAGTGAACGACCGGATGCAGCGTGGTTATGAATATTTCCTGACCAAGCCGACCGGGAAGGATTTCGCGCAGTGGTTCCAACCGCAGTTAACCCCAAAGCAGATGCTGCGGCTCGGAGTCTTCGGGGGGAAATACATGACCGACTGCCGGAAGGAGTTCCCTGACGACTGGTTCGAAAAGGCGAAGCTCTGTCCGGAGCGGCACGATCCGAAGCTCAACTTTTTCGGGGTTACGGCCTCCCAGCCGCTTTCCGTCTGGCGGAAGAAAGGTTGGATTTACGAGGAAGATCCGCGCGGCTGGTTCCAGTGGTATTGCCGCTATTATCTCGGACGACGCTGCGCCGACGACGAGCGCCAGATCAAGCGCTGGCACGCCATCCGCCGGCACATCGCGCAGCTAAAAAAGAATTGTCAGCCCGGCGCCAGGGATTGCCGCCCGAAACAACGCCAGGCTCTCCTCCACTGGGCCTACGACTCGCGCAGGATTTAGCGTGCGCGATCGCGCCACATCCGCGGCGGCCGAAATCCGCGTCACCCGGTGCTCAGGCTGGCGCAGTAAGTCGCATACATCGCGTCGCTCACTTCCACCAGCCGCTCCTGAATCGAGGTCAGGTATTCGTGCAGTCCAAATTCAAAGATCTCGCCGATCGTCACGAAATCCACATCCGAACGCAGCCGCCCCGAGAGGCGTTCGGCTTCGTTCGCGTAGAGACTTTCATCCACCCCCGAGATGCGATGGAGTGCAGCGTCGAGGGAGTCGACGCAGTAGCGAATCGAGCGCGGAAATTCCCGGTGGGTGATGAGAAATTCCGCTACCTTCCAAGGCGCGACCTGGCCGACGTAAAGCTTGCAATATGCCTCCAGCGCGCTGACCGATTTGAGCACCGCCATCCATTGAATCGTATCGACGTTGCCGCCCACGTTTTCGCCCGAAGGCAGGAGGATGTGGTACTTCACGTCGAGGATGCGCGAGGTGGAATCGGCCCGCTCCAGCAGCCGCCCGATGCGGATGAAGTCCCAGCCTTCCCCATGCGTCATGGTCGCGTCGGTCACGCCTTGAAAAAGGTGCGAGCCGAAAATCACCCGCATGAAAAATTCGTGCGGACTGGAAGCGAGCAGGCGATTCGCTTCGTCGCTCTGCACGAAAAGGTAGAGCCGGTTGATCTGCTCCCACATCTCACTCGAAATCTGCTCGCGCGTCGTGCGGGCGTTTTCGCGCGCGAGGGTGAGACAAGACAGGATCGAGTTTGGATTATTCTTTTGCAGAGTGAGGAAGTCAGTCACCGAATTCTCGTCGGCCGCGGCGTAGAGCGAATCGAAAAGGTCGGTCTCCTCCAGAGTAGCGATGACGGGCGCCCAGTGTTGCATGGCGTCAGCTTCGCCCCCGAGATCGAGGAGCAATTGCAGATTGACGTCGAGGATGCGGGCGTCGTTCTCCGCCCGCTCGATGTAGCGGCTCATCCAGTAGAGAGAATCGGCGACGCGGCTCAGCATGTGTGGAATGGAGTGATGGAGTGGTGGAGTAATGGAGTGGTGGGTGTGCCGCCGCGCTCTGCCATTACTCGATTACTCCAGCACTCCATTACTCCAACTCCTCCTCCACCACCCAGGTGTCTTTGCTCCCGCCGCCCTGCGAGGAGTTGACGACCAGAGAGCCGGCCCGCAAAGCCACTCTCGTTAGGCCGCCGGGCGCGATCGTGACTCTTTCTCCGTAGAGAATGTAGGGCCGCAGATCGACGTGCCGGCCCTCCATCCCCTCCTCGCAGAAGGATGGCGAGCGCGAAAGGGCGACGATCGGTTGGGCAATGTAGTTGCGCGGGTCCCGCCGAATGTTCCTGGCAAATTCTTCCCGCTCCGCCGCGCTCGCCTGCGACCCGATCAGCATCCCATAGCCGCCGCTTTCGTTGGCCGCTTTCACGACCAGTTCCGGCAGATGTTCGAGGATGTATTTCAGATCGTTAGGCTGAGAGGCCAGGTAGGTCGGCACGTTCTCCAGGATCGGGTCCTGCTCGAGATAGTAGCGAATCATCTTTGGGACAAAATGGTAGACGACCTTGTCGTCCGCCACCCCGGTTCCGATCGAGTTGGCCAGACTAACGGATCCGTGCCGGCAGGCCTCGACCAGCCCCGGCACCCCCAGTCCGGAATCTTTTCGGAAAACGCGCGGATCAAGAAAGTCGTCGTTGATCCGCCGGTAGATGACGTCGACCCGCTTGAGACCTTTGGTCGTGCGCATGTAGACCGACCCATCCTGTACCATGAGGTCGCGGCCTTCGACGATCTCGATGCCCATCGAGCGGGCGAGGAACGAGTGCTCGTAATAGGCCGAGTTGTAAATCCCCGGCGTGAGAAGAACGACAGTCGGCTCCTCCGCTGCCGAGGGCGCGATGTAGCGCAGGGCGTTGAGCAGATTCTGGCTGTAATCCTCCACCGGCCGGACTCGATATTCGGAGAAGAGCGTCGGAAAGATCTGCTTCATCGTCTGCCGATTCTCGAGCACGTAGGAGACGCCCGAAGGGCAGCGCGCGTTGTCCTCCAGGACGAGATATTTGCCCTCCCGATCGCGGATCAGATCGGTGCCGCAGATGTGGATGTAGATGTTGCGCGGGACATCGAAGTTCATGAACTCCGGCCGAAAGTGCGCCGCCTGCCAGACAATCTCTTTCGGAATGACCCCGTCGCGCAGAATGCTCTGCCCGTGATAAATGTCGTGCAGAAAGAGATTGAGGGCCGTGATGCGCTGGGTCAGCCCGCGTTCGACCACCTCCCATTCCCGCGCCGGGATGATGCGCGGGACGAGATCGAAGGGAAAAATCCGTTCCGTTCCCTGGTCGTCGTTGTAGACCGTGAAGGTCACCCCCTGGCTCAGAAAACTGGCCGCGGCCAGATCGCGTTTCCGTTCGAAATCGGATGCGCCCATTTCCTTGAAAGCCGCCAGCAACCTGCTGTAATGAGGACGCGCCACGCCCGGCGCGGCAAACATTTCGTCGAAAAAATCGTCGACCTTGTAGTGGGAAAAAAGGTCGGACATTGGAATATTCACTTTGTCAGTGCAGCAGAGCCACGCAACGAAAAATGGATCAGCCGCGCGCGCGCATGAAGCGGCCTGCGCGCGGGTCGCGGCCCGTTTCGGCGAACGCTGGCTCCGCATCTATGCCGGTCGCAAATTGCGGACGGATCCCATTTTCCCAGCCGCCTACGAATTGTTTCGCGCCTCGCCCCAGCCGCTCGTCGACGTCGGCTGCGGGGTTGGCCTGCTCGCCTTCTATTTACGCGAGCGCGATTTTCTCCCGCCAATCAGCGGACTCGACCGCGACGGTCGCAAGATCGAGCGCGCGAACGCGGTCAGGCAGGGCGCCTACCGCGATCTTCAGTTTCTGGAACAGGACGCGACCAACCGCATCGTGCCGACCGGAAATATCGTCCTTTTCGATCTCCTGCATTATCTTCGGCCTAACGAACAATCGCGTCTGCTGGAGCGCCTTGCCCGGCGGGTCGTGCCCGGGGGAATGCTCGTCATTCGGGACTGCCCGCGGGAAGGCAACGCCCGGTTCTGGCTCACCCATCTGGCCGAACGCTTCGCCCAACGGACCACCTGGAACATGAAAGCGGTCCTGCATTTCCCGACCCGTGAGCGCATCTTCGCCGCCTTCGACGAGGCGCAATTCTCCCGCACGGTCGAGCCGCTTTGGGGGCGAACGCCGTTCAACAATCACCTCTTCATTTTCCGCCGGCCCGCGGCCGCAACTGTTCCGGCTGGGGCAGGACGCAACGGTAATTAGCTTTCGTTAGGGCGGCGAGCGTCCGCTCGAGGCAGTCTGGATGAAATTCCGGCTCCGTCTCGGTGCGGTGCCCTTCGTGCAGAAGGAGAATCGCGCCCGGCTTCACTTTGCGCAGGATGCGGGCCGCGACTGCGTTCGCGTCGTTGCTCACTGTGTCGAGCCCGCGCACCGTCCATCCGACCAACTGCAGATCGCGCCGTCGCAGCGCCGGATGCACGAAAAAGTTTTTCATTCCGGCGGGGGCGCGAAAAAATCGGGTGCCGATGTTGCAGCGATCGATCTCCGCCGCGATCCGGCCCGGCGGCAGACACCAAAACGTCGCGCTCGGATGGGTCGCAGTGTGATTCGCGATCCCATGTCCGGCGGCACGAATCGCTTCCAGTTCATGAGGAAATTTAGCCGCCCGCAATCCGATGACGAAGAAAGTCGCGCGCGCCTCGAACCTCGCCAGGATCTCGAGCATCCGCGGGGTGTGAATCGGGTCCGGCCCGTCGTCGATCGTGAGCCACGCTTCGCGCTTCGTCGTCTCGAAATGCGTCACGACCGGCCCCCACCACTGGCAGTTGGCGGCCAGGGTTGGGAACAAGATGAGCATATGGGAAAGGATAAGAACGCCGAGCGCGAGGAGGGGATGAAACGCCACCAAGGCGAAAAAAAAGAGCGCGGCGCCGAGGGCAAAACCGAGAATCAGCTTACGGCTCATGCCGAAGTTTCAGGATGACAATGGCGAGCAGGTTGCAAAACAAAAGCGCGAGCCAAAGCGCGCCTAACGATTTCAGCCAGGTGGAGGCGTCCTGCAAAAAGAGAAGCGCGAGCATGGTCGTTAGCGACATGATGACGAAATGCTGGAACGGGTTGTTCGTCGGCGCGGAATAGAAGCCGAGCCGGCGGAGAACCGCCACGATCCGGGCATTGATGAAGTAGAGAAGCAAATAAGCGACCCACATCGCCGGAGGGAGGAAGAAAAGGAAGAGCGCCTGCCAAATTCCCGGCCTAACGAACGGAAGAATGAGCCGCGCGGCAAAAACACAACTGATCCCAAAGACGAGAATCCCGAATCCATAAGCTTCCCAGCGGCTGAACTCGGCCCGTCGGACCCGGCGGCCGGCGAGCCGCGCGACGAGGCGCGGAAGAGCAAAGGCGTAGCCGAGATCGCTACCTTCCTCTTTCATCGCGCGGGAAAAATCGGGACTAACGAAAACCATTGCGACCAATGCCGCGCGATCACGCTTTCCAGAGTGCGAGACCAGGCGTGCATCGCGTCCTCGATCACGCTCCCGCGATCGCGCCCGTCGCGCCGGCAATGAATCGGTTCGCGGGCGATGATCTTGTAGCGATGGAACTGCGTCCGCACAATGAAGAGCGGATAGATCGGCGCCTGGGCGACGAAAGCGAGCATGAAAGGTCCATCCGGCAACATCACTTCTTCCCCAAAAAGCCGCGCCGCCCGCTGCGAGACATGCGCGATGGCGCGATCGCCCTGGATGGAAACGATCTCGCCCGCCCGGATGGCGTTCAGGAGCTCGAGCGGCAGCGCCATCCGGTCGGTGTTGTAGGCGACCTTGACCGCGCCGGCTCCAGCCCGCTCGAGCGATTCGTCGAGATGCCGCGCGGTTTCGGCGTCCGCTTCCGGCGCGCGCACCATCCGGATCTCACGCTGGAAACGTTGCGCGAAAACCGCCGCGCCCAGGTCGTAGTTTCCCATGTGGGCGGTGAGCAGGATCGCGCCTGAAGAGGCCGCGAGCGCCTCGAGAAATTCCGCGCCTTCCACTTCGTAGGCGAATTGCGTTTTGGCGAGTTTGTGATCGGCGGCGTCGGAGATCGTCCAGGCAAAATTGTAAAGCGTGAGCCAGGCGCGCCCGAGATTGAGGACCGGATCCGAGCCGGGCATGATCACCCGCAGGTTACTCAGGATGGCCCGGCGGGCCGGGGCGGCGAGGAAGAAAAAAAAGATCGTCCAGAAGAAGATCATGACCGGCCGGAGATAGAACGGCACGTTCGTTAGGCCAAAATCGAGATATTCCCGCCAGAGAACGCCGCGGACCGCGAAACGATGATACCAGCGGCGGGGTTCGGTCATAAGGTGGCGAAAGCTTCCCGCCCGCCGCGGCGGGCCGGAAGGTTGCGCTACAGCGCCTCGGCCGTCGCGGAAGCCGAGGCCGCGACCATTTGTTTCCGACCGGCGACGAGGAAACGCAGATTGAGCAGCTCGGCCTTCCACCAGCGGAAGAGCCCTTTGCGGATCAATTTGTGCAGCCGAAAATCGGGCACAAATCCGTCGTAGAGCTCGCGCCAGCCGGCGTTGTGGCGGCGGCAGACGCCGTGCGCGATCCGGTTTTTTGCCAGCGCGCTCAGGCGCCGGTTGTAGAACTTCATCATGCCGGCGAAAAGGCGGCCTGGGGTGCCTTCAAAGGGCAGTTCGAGGAAAGCCCGCTCCGGATTTCCGTAAACCGGCCTAACGAGCCCGAGGAAATAGGTTCCGACATCGAGGAGGAGGGCAGCCGACATCAGGTCGGCCTCTCCCATGTAGAAATATTTGTCCTGGTAGAGGGTCTCGAACCAGAAGCGGTAGGTGGTGACGAATTGCTCGTTGTAATAGCGACGTCGCTCCGTCACGTCGTCCCCGCCTAACGACCGGAGAACCAGATCGCTCACGACCGAGGTCGTGTAGGCGCAGAGGTCGAGCCCCGGGCTGTAGAGCGGGTCGAGGAAGCTGGCCGCGTCACCCGCGATCGCCCAGCCGTCGCCGCAGACCCGCGTGCTGTAGTAGGGCAGAGCAGAGTAGGCGCGGGTGTCGTGCGCCATCACCTTCGCCTCGCGAAAAATCTCCCGCCCGACCGGATGTGTCAGAATGTGTTGGCGCAGGCGTTCGTCCAGGCTGGCCCCTTCCGGGAGCGCAAAAATGCGGCTGTCATAAACCAGCCCGGCGCTGAAATCGCCCCCCTTGAGCGGAATGATCCAGCACCACCAGCCCTGGCCCATGAGATGGTTCGTCGCCCAGGCCCGGCCGGTGCGCGAGGCAGCCGCGTAAGCGGGAAATTTTTCTCGCCACTCATAGCTGTCCCAATCTTTCAGCCCGGTGAAGCGGGCCCAGACGGCGTTGATCGGGTGCTCGGTGTTCTGGCGGAAATAACCGAGTTTGCGGGCAAGAAAGGAGGCGCGGCCGGAGGCGTCGACAACCCAGCGGCAGCGGACGGTGCGTTCTTCGCCGTCGACGTTTACGCCTAAGGACTGACCGCTTTCGCCCTCCAGCTCGCAGCGCGTCACCTTGGCCGGTTTCCAGACTTCGCACCCGGCCTCGCGCGCCAGTGCGAGGAGATGGGCGTCAAGCTTCGCGCGATCGACCTGGAAAGTAGGGAGGCGCGCCTGGTAACGAGCCCCGATCTCGACGCAATCGTCGAACGATTGGTCGGAGCGGTTGGCGAACCAGAGGCGCAGGCCCTGTTTGACCAGTTGCTCGTGCCCGAGATAACTCGTTAGGCCGAGAATTCTGGTCAGGAAGCAACTGCTCACTTCGGTCGTCGATTCGCCCACCTTGCGGTCGAACTCGGCCGCCTTCTCGATGATCAAAATCCGGGTCTCGGGCCGGCGCCGCTTAATCAGCAGAGCGGTGGCCGCGCCGGAAAACGCGCCGCCCACGATTGCGACCTCGAACTCGGGAGCCGTCATTTGCAGTCAGGACGATGGACTGCCGCCCACGTAAACGCAATGATACCGGCAGGGATGATTTTCACCAATGGCCGGCTAATTTTTCCCGATCGGATTGGGGAGGCAATTTCGCTCCGGGTCGAGGAGGGAACGATTGTCGCGCTTGGTTCGCTCGCGCTGGTGCGCGGCGAGGAAGTGGTCGATCTGGCGGGCAACTTTCTCGCTCCCGGCTTCATCGATCTGCATGTGCATGGCGGGCTTGGGCGCGACACGATGGAGGGGACGGCGGAGGCGTTTCGCGCGATTTGCGATTATCACGCCGGCGGAGGGACGACCTCGCTCCTCCTGACGACCGTGACCGCGCGGATTGAGGAGGTGGTGCGCGTGGTGCGGGCGATTGGGCAAGAGGTCGGGCAGATTCCCCTGCTCCGCGGCGCCCATGTCGAAGGGCCATTCATCTCGCGGGACAAACGCGGCGCACAACGGGCGGAGTCCATCCTCGAAGCGCGGGCGGATTTTGTCGATTTGCTGCTCAAACATTCCGCGGCCATCAAAAGGCTAACGGTTGCGCCGGAAGTGCCGGGCGGGCTCGATTTGATTGCTCGCCTAACGAAAGCGGGCATCGCGAGCAGCGGGGGCCACAGCAACGCCTGGGAGGAGGAAGCGCGCGCTGCTTTCGAGCGCGGGATGCGGCAAGTCACGCACACCTTTAACTGCATGTCGTCGCTCCGGCGGCGCGATGGTGAGCGCGTCGCCGGTTTGCTCGAGTTCGCGCTCAGCGAGCCGGAGATTTTTTGCGAGCTAATCGCGGATGGCCATCACGTCGGCACGACCCTGATGCGGATGCTTTATCGAGCCAAAGGGGCGGAGGGGATTTGCCTCGTGACCGATGCGACGGCGGGAGCGGGCTTGCCTAACGAGAGCCGGTTCGATCTCGGCGGGGCGGAATGCCTGGTGCGCAACGGGGCGTGTTGGATGGCGGATGGTTCCGCCCTCGCCGGAAGCGCCTCGCGCATGATCGATCTCGTGCGGCCGATGGTGGAGACGGTGGGCGTGCCGGTGCACGAAGCTATCCGGATGGCGACGGAAACGCCGGCGCGCGCGATGGGCTGGAAGAGCAAAGGCGTGTTGGCCGAAGGAATGGATGCGGATTTGGTCATGTTGTCGCCGGAGTTGGAAGTGGATCGTGTTTTTTGCGGCGGTCGTGCGCTGGCGTAACACGGGCGTCCCGCCTGCCGCTTCAAACTTCCGGGCGAGACGCCCGGTCGACCCGACAGGCGGGACCTCTGTGTTACAACTGAGAACGGAAGGGGATCATGACCCACTCGATGAAGCGCTCCCAGAGCGAGCGGTTCCGAAATTGCGTGAGCGTGTATTCGGTCGAGTGCGCGAGATCGCTCGCGAACATCGTTTCCATCCGGCTCGCGAATTCCCGATCGTAAATCGCCAGGTCCAGCTCCTCGTTTATCTCCGAGGACCGCGGATCGAGATTCGACGACCCGACGAGCGAAAACATCCCGTCGATCACCATCGCCTTGGTGTGAATCATGGTCGGCTGGTATTCGAAAATCTTGGCCCCGCCTTCCAGCATTTTCCCATAGGCCGAACGCCCGGCGCTCTTCGTCAGGGGCTGATCATTATGCTGGCCCGGCAGGATCAGGCGCACGTCGACGCCTCGCCGCACCGCTTTGAGAAGCAGATCCACCTGGTCGTCGCTCGGCGCGCAATAGGCGTTGGTGATCCAGATGCGTTTCTCGGCTGCCGCAAAGGCGATCGCCTCGGTCAGGGGCAGCGGTGCCATCGAAAAGGAATGGGACGCGATCAGTTGTCCCTTGATCGTGCCGGCGGGCGCGAGCGACGGGAATTGGCCCGCGCCGCTGAGGGTTTCGCCATAGGCCTTGATCCAATGCTCCTCGAAGGCGTTTTGCAGTTCGCTCACGAGCGGCCCTTCCACCTGCACCTGCACGTCGTGCCAATGCTTCGCGTCCTGGGCGTGCCCCGACCATTGTTCGGCAAAACCAACGCCGCCGGTGAAGCCGAGGTTGCCGTCGACCACGAGGACCCGGCGATGGGAGCGCCGATTGGTGCGATCGATCCGCCAGGACAGGAGCGGATGGTAATAGGCAAATTTGCAGCCCGCCTCCTTCATTAGCCTGACGTCGGAATTATCGAGCTTCCAACCGGACCCGACGCCGTCGAGCAGAACGCGCACTTCCACTCCGGCCCGGGCGCGTTCGACGAGCGCGTCGCGAAAGGTCCGGCCGACTTTGTCGGAATAAACGATGTAGGCTTGGAAATTGACGGTCTTTTTCGCACCGCGAATGGCGGCGAGCATGGCGGGAAAATAGGCGTCGCCGTCCTGCAGGATCTCGAGCCGGTTCCCGCCTAACGGGACCGGATCGTAGAGCGCGAGGGCGGAGCCGAAAAACTCCGGATCGCTCAGGCCGAAGGTGTGTTCGATGTGATACTCGATGACGTGGCGGCGAATGAAGAAGATGCAAAAGACCGCGATGATCCCGAGACAAGCGAGGAGCATGGCGGCCCACTCGAAGATCTCCAGCTCCCAACGCCAGATTTTTTTCGTCTTCCGCTGTCGCGCCACGAGCGGAGGGTAGCACAGGCGCGACGCGGCGCGATACCTGGGTGCCAGCGATTCGCGCCCTCCCTCTGGTGGATGTTCCGCTCTGCTCCGGTGGAGGTTGCGCTGTGCGAAACGCGGGAGTTGCTTTCATTGCAGAATAATCGTCGCGACCTGAGCAGACTCGCGTTTCGCACAGCGAAGCGTCCAGAGGAGCAACTTCTGCGATTTGCAACCCGCCTTGACTCAGGTTTCCTTGTCCTCCGCCGCTCGCCCCCACCCGGCGCACGCTCTTTTCTGCCATGCCAACTCGCGCCAACCCTTCCGATCCCGGCCCTCCGGCCAACGTCGTTCCGATGTCGCCCCTGCCTAACGAAGAGCAGGCCAAACCCGATTTCTCCGACCCGAAAAATTTCATCAACCGCGAGCTGAGCTGGCTCGAGTTCAACCGCCGCGTTCTCGAAGAAGCGCAGGATCCGACCCAGCCGTTGCTCGAACGGGTCAAGTTCCTCGGGATCGTGAGCTCAAATCTCGACGAGTTTTTCGAGATCCGGGTCGCCGGCATCAAGCAACAGATCGCGAGCGAGACGAGCGACGTCGGCCCCGACGGGATGAGCCCGACCGCGACCTTCGAAGCGATCGAGCGCGTCGCGCACGAAATGGTGGCCGATCAATACGCGCTCTGGAACGAGGAGATCGAGCCGCTCTTGCGCGAGAATAACATTTTCCTTCATGACATGGCGGACCTGAGCGCGAAGCGGGCCGCCTGGGCGCGGCGCTATTTCCAGCAGGAAGTTTTCCCGATGCTGACCCCCCTGGCGGTCGACGCCAGCCATCCCTTCCCGCAGCTCCTGAACAAGAGCCACAATCTTCTCGTCAGGGCGCGGGCCAAAAAGGGAGGCGAACCGATGCACGCCATCGTCCAGGTGCCCCGCGCCGTCTCCCGCCTCATCCACATGCCGCGGGGCGAGAAGGGGGATGAAAGCTGGAACTACGTCTATCTCGCGTCGCTCATCAAACAGCACGTGGCCGATCTTTTCCCCGGGCTCATCCTTGATGGCGTCCATGCCTTTCGTGTCACCCGTAACAGCGACCTCTATGTCGACGAAGAAGAAGCGGAAAACCTCCTCCGCAGCATCGAGCAGGAGCTGCGGCGCTCGAGTCGCGGCAACGCCGTCCGTCTCGAAGTGGAAGCCGATTGCCCACAGGATTTCTCCGATCTGCTCCTCGAATTCTTCCAACTTAGCGAGCCCGATCTTTACAAGCTCGACGGTCCGCTCTCCATGACGCATCTCGCGCCTCTGGTCGCGAACGATGCCTTCGCCAGACTGAAGGACCGCGTTTTCCAGCCGGCGCGCGATCCCGCGTTGCCGCCGCATGCCGACATTTTCGAGGCCATGCGCCGGCAGGACATTCTCCTCCATCATCCCTACGAAAGTTACGACCCGGTCGTCGAACTGGTGGAAAGCGCGGCCAAAGATCCGCTCGTCCTCGCGATTAAGATCACGCTCTACCGGACGAGCGGCGATTCGCCGATCGTTGAAGCGCTGATCGACGCCGCGAGCAACGGCAAACAGGTGACGGCGCTGGTCGAGCTGCGGGCGCGTTTCGACGAAGCGGCCAATATCCAGTGGGCGCGGCGCCTCGAAGAAGCGGGCGCCCACGTCGTTTACGGGGTGGTGGGATTGAAGACGCATTGCAAGGCGCTCCTTGTCGTTAGGCGCGACCCGGACCGGCTCCGCCAGTATGTCCATCTCGGGACCGGTAACTATCATCCCCGGACCGCGCGAATTTACACCGACTTCAGCCTCCTCACGACCGCGCCCGACCTGACGGAAGAGGTCGCGATCGTCTTCAACACCCTCACCGGGCTGGCCGGCTATCCCGGATTGAAGAAACTGCTCGTCGCGCCCTTCGACCTTCATCAGCGAGTCATCGGGTTGATCGAGCGCGAGCGCGACCACGCCCGCGCCGGGGAACCGGCGCGGATCGTGGCCAAGCTCAACTCCCTTGTCGATCAGGAGATCGTCGAGAAACTCTATGAAGCTTCCTGTGCGGGAGTGAAGGTCGACCTCATCGTTAGGGGAATCTGCTCCCTCCGGCCCAAGATTCCCGGGCTGAGCGAAAACATTCGCGTCATCAGCATCGTCGGGCGTTTCCTCGAGCACAGCCGCATCTATTATTTCGGCAACAACGGCAAAGCCGATCTCTTTCTCGCCAGTGCCGACTGGATGCCGCGCAATTTCTATCGTCGGGTCGAGATCGCCTTTCCGGTCGACGCGCCGCTCTTGCGCGAGGAACTGATCCACGAAATCCTGCCCCGCTTCCTGACCGATTACGGCAAGGCGCGCGAGCTCCAGCCCGACGGCAGCTATGTGCGCTTGAAACCGGAAGAAGGCGCGCCGCGCTCCCAGGCCCAGCTCCAGTTCCGGGAGCGGTCGCGGCAGCAGGCAAAAAAGCTGGCCGAGAAACAAAGCGCCGCCAAGATGCGTTTGTCCCCGATCAAGAAGATGCCTGACGAGCGCGCATGAAGAAGATTCTCGTCATCGACGTCGGCGGTTCCAACGTCAAGATGATGATCTCGCAGGAAGAGAAGCGGCGGAAATTTCCCTCCGGCCCCAAACTCGGACCGGAAGAAGCGGTCGAGCAAATCAGGGAAGCGACTGAGGGCTGGACTTTTGAGGCAATCTCGATCGGGTTTCCCGCTCCGGTACGGGAGGGGAAAATCGCAGTCGACCCGAAGCATCTTGGCAAAGGCTGGGCCGGATTTGATTTTGCCAAAGCACTCGGGAAACCGGTCCGCACGATCAACGACGCCGCTCTCCAGGCGCTCGGGAGCTACCGCGGCGGCGGACGGATGCTTTTCCTCGGACTCGGCACCGGACTCGGGTCGGCCCTGGTCTGGAAGGATCACCTGTTTCCGCTCGAGTTCGGCGATTTGCCTTATGGCGATGGAATCATCGAAGACTGGCTCGGCGAGGAAGGGATGAAGCAACTGGGGAAAAAGGAGTGGCAACGCGAAACCTTCCGCGCCATCGAGCAACTGAAGCTCGCCGTCATCGCCGATTACGTCGTGCTCGGCGGCGGCAACGCCAAGGCGCTCGAGAAATTGCCCGAGGGCGTCGAGCTGGGCCACAACCGCAATGTTTATCCCGGCGGCGTCCGTCTCTGGGAAACGCAGGCCGACGGGAAGACGCCCAGGTGGAGAATTTTATAGCGGAGATTTTGCCGATTGAGTCCGGAGATGCCGAAGCAGATCCCTCCGGAGGGACTCGCTGCCGCCGTTGAGGCGGTTATCGACCAAGAGACCCGCCTCGCCATTTCCGCGATAACTTCCTGTTCCTTCTCTACGCCGAGGTGGCGGCTTCTTCCGACCAGATCGCACATTCGTTTCCGCTCGGCTCGGTGAAATGAAAACGCCGCCCGCCCGGAAATGAAAATATGTCGGCCGTGATCCGGCCGCCGAGATCGGTCACCTTTTGTCGCATCTCCTCCAGCCGCGGATGATAGAACACCACCAGGATTCCGCCGGACGCGATCGTCGAGCGTTTCTCCGAGCGCGCGAAGCCGCCGGCGATCCGTCCATCTTCGAACGAAGTGTAGTCGGGCCCGTAATCGGTGAATTTCCAGCCGAATAATTGCTCGAAGAAATTTCGCGTCGCCCCCGGATCCGCTGCTTGGAACTCGATGTAATCGATCTGATTGTCCGCGCCCATGTCCCGGTATGTTCGGCGAAAGCGCCCGCCTCGCAACCCGCCTTCAACAGGTCACGCCCAAGCCGAAGTCTTCTTTGGCTTTCCTCTCAGCTTTTCCCGAACCTAGAAGCCGATTGAAAACTGCGCGCCGTTGACGTGCCCGATGACCGGTTCCACCGCGATGTCGCCGAATTTCGAGTTAATGTGAAACAGCGTCAGCCGCCGGTGCTCGCGCGCTGGAGAGTCAGCGGTCGGCGTTCCCGATTCCCTGCTCGAGCGGCGCCGTGCAGAAACGGAAGAACCGGCTGCGAAACTCTTTGCGGTCCAAGCGCCGACCGCCTCGTATTTGGGCGCAACTCCGCGTCTCTCGGAGAGAATGAAAATGTCATCCAAAGCGTCGTTGCCCCGGGTTGCGGATCTCCGATCGCCCGCCTGCGCCGGTTGGCAGGCAAGGCCGATCGCGACCAGCAAGCCACAAAATACAACGCCCCTTCGGCCCATCGTACCTCCTGTTTTGAATCGCATTAGCAAGGTGAAATGCGCGTGCGAGACGGCCACAAACACATCAGGCGTGGGAGCGCCATCATTTCTTCCTGCATCCTCCCTTTCAGCCGCTAAAGGGCGCTGCTTGATCTGCGTGGCAGAGCGCGAGAGACTTGCATAACCAATCGTCATTAGGCGCTCATCATGAGAGCAAGAACCACAATCGTTTTAATTCTCTTCGCCCAAATTTTTGGCGCGGGCTTGTGCAACGCGCAGTCCCCCGACTTCATCGGGACTTGGAAGGCCGAAATTACCTTCGGCAATGGGGAACGGCGTTCTTTGCGCTTTGAGGTTCGAGATTCTGGGAAAGGATCTTACCTGCCGCTGGTTCCAAGACCGAATCAGGGTGGATCGACCGAGCCATCGCTCGCGGAATGGACGCGGAGTGAGAATCAGTCGCTCATGATTTCGGGCCCCGTGCAATTCCCTCTTGGAAATGTCGGTCTCGAGCGTGGAACGTTGATCTTGCAAGGGAAGCTGGGAACCGACGGCTCCATCGCGGGAGAGGCCACGCTCGTTCCGGTCGATCACGACCCGGCGGACCCGAGCGCCAAGCCGTCAAAGCGCGGCACGTTCAAAGCGTCTCGCGTCGCAAATTGAGCGGGCGTAAAGGGCCGCCGACCTCATTCTGAGCACAAGGGCGGCTCCACCCGCTTCGACATTACGCAATTGTAAGAATAAAACTGCGGACGGCTCATACAACCGCCTGATAGCCTCGGAATGGCTAGGAAGTTTCTTAGCCCGCTGGAAAATTCAAACTCAGTCTCTCAATACCATATGAAAAAGAAATCCAACTCGCGATCTGCCTTCTTTTATCTGCGTGTCTCGATCGGCATGCTTTTAATTCTGACAGGCGTCTTTCTAGCCCTTGTGGGCGTCGGCAAGTTCTCCGCTCAAGCAGAAGAGGAAAGAATCACTGCGGTGAACTCCTCGAACCCCCTTGTCCCTGCGGGATTCGACTGCGCTCAGTTCCGAGCACTTGCCCTCGACAAGCAGGAAAACCTGCGGGCTGGAGCGATCGCAATTTACTGCGGCGAAGCTCAGGGAGGCTCTCCGACCTATGCCGACACTTCTTATCCTTTTGTCCAGGAAGTGCTGGCGCCTCTCTTTGGCGGCACGGACGTCGACCTGGTTACCGGCACCGATACCATAACTCATCCTACGCAGTCGGAGACCTACACGACGGTCAACCCGGATGATCCCAATAACATATTTGTCGCCTACAACGATTCCCGAACCGCCGGCGGCAACTACTCAGGCGGATCATTTTCCACCGACGCCGGCCTGACCTTTACGCGCCTCACGCCAAATCCTTTCTCCACTGGCCACGGGACGAATTTTGGCGACCCGGTTGCTCTCTACAACAAGCCCAGCGGCAGTTTATTCGCGATTTTTCTGGCGACCGGCTGCGGCGGACAGGGCATCGGCTCCTGGAAATCGACCGACGGTGGGGTCACCTGGGTGGTTGGTGCCTGCATTCATAACGGTGGCTCGGATGACCGCGAGTCTGGCTGGGCCGACAACAACCCAGCGAGTCCCTTCTATGGGCGGATGTATGTTTCCTGGAACGATTTCGCTGCGGGAGGAAACCTCAAGGTCCGCTACTCAACCGACAATGGGGTGACCTGGCCTAACGAACGACAGTTGGCCCCCGCGAGCCCATTCATCCGCGACGTGCAGATCACCGGCGACATGTCCGGTAACGGTACCCTCTATGTCGCCGGCATGGACGAACACAACGGTCTCTTCCCCCACAACGACACCAACTACCTTTACAGGTCCACCGACGGCGGCAACTCCTGGAGCAATGTCTATATCGGCCCCCTGTTTCCCGGACCCGGCGTTACTGCTGTTGGTTACTTCGCCTGCATGTTTGCCGATGCCGGTGGCTACTGGCGGCATGAGGGCTGGGGTGAGCCTGCCGCCTTCAACAACGTCGTTTCCCTGGTCTATTCGCAGCACGGCCCCGGCGCTGACGCTGGAGATGTCTATTACATTCGCTCGACCGACAGCGGTGCGACCTTTGGGGCGCCCTTCAAGTTGAACACCGATACGGGGACCCGTCCTCAGTGGCAGGCCAACATTTCGGCAAGCCCGAATGGCACTCTCCTGGCGACTTGGTATGACGGACGCGACAGCGCCAGCTGCAGCAAGGGCAACCCGGCCGTTCCGTGTTACGCGATGTGGTCGCGCAAATCCACCGATAACGGCGCAACCTGGTCGGGAGACGAAGCGCTCTCGGACGTTACAAGCCCGCTCCCCGGTCAACCTGACGCAACCGTGCAAACGACCTACGCAGGCGACTACGACTACGGCTCGGCCCTCAGCAAGCACTACACTTCCTGGACGGACGGGCGGGTTACCATCAGCGGCCAATCCCAGCAGGATGCCTTCACCGACAGCGAGGCGACGGGTGCCGGCGGTGGTGGAATTGTGCTCGACGCGGAGGTGCAGACCAAGGGAGACCAGCGTCGTGTGGCACTGACCTGGAGCCCGGCAGATGGCGGCGACGTCGACGTCCTGCGAAATGGCGCGATCGTCGCGACAACCGCGGACGACGGAGCATTCAACAGCAAACTCGGAACTCATACTGGAACATTCACCTATCAGGTCTGCGAGACGCCCTCGGGCGATTGTTCGAATGAGGTCGTCGTCACCGTCCCGTAGGCGATTGCCTTAGATTCCTCGAGAACCGCGAAAAGATCTCGCAACCAGAGGGCATCCGGCCGAAGGCCGGATGCCCTTTCTGCTTCTGCTTCTTCGCGCCGTCAGATTTCCAGATTCAAAACCCGGGCATCGCCCTTTATTGGATCACCTCGAAAAGTTGAGACGGTAGTTGAGATAGGCGACGACTAGCGAGCAGACCAGGAGCGTGGCCGCCATGAGCATTTTCAGAGGCGGATTCTTCGCTTGGAAATGGGTGAATACCGCCGCCGCCATCAGGACCGCAATCATCAAGCCGCCACCGATCGCCGCCCGCGGCCGGTCGATACCGATCAGAAGCAGAATCGCGCCGGTGATCTTCAGAATCGCCAGCAAATCCCGCAGCCAATTCGGCAGCTTGCACTTGGGCAGTTTGTCCTTTTTCAACTCGTCGGGGACGTGAGAATAGCGCAGACCCCAAACGAAAAAGATCGAGGCGGCAACGAACGCCTGGAGGAAGATGGCAAGCCCGCGCATGGCGGAAAACTACGCGGTCGCCGCGCAGTTAGGGAATTAAAAACTCATAATCGAAACTGATCCCTTGGCGTTCCGGGCTACGGCCGGTATAAACGCCCGATGAAATTTTTTGCTCTGAGTCTGACGACGCTCTTTTGCCCGGCTTCGCTTTCCGCTGTGGAAACTTCGCAAGGAATTAGCGAAGGCGAGTTGCCGTCGTTTTCCTCCTCTCCTCGCGGGCGCAACGTCGTCACCGCTGCCTGCCTTCCGATGGAATGAAAACCGTCAAGCTCGTCATTATCGGTCTTGATGCCGCGACTATGGACCTGATCAAGCCCTGGGTGGCAGAGGGAAAGCTCCCGAACATCGCACGTCTGATGAGGGCGGGCGCGTCAGGACGGCTGGCCTCCATCGAGCCGCCGGTGACTCCGCCGGCGTGGACCTCTTTCATGACCGGGAAAAACCCGGGTAAGCACGGGATTTTCGATTTTGTGGAAATGCAGCCGGGGACGTATTCGCTCGGCTACTTGAATGCCAGCTCCCGCCGCGCAAAGACGGTTTGGCGCATGCTCAACGACGCCGGTTACACCGTCGGAACGATGAACGTTCCCTTTACCTACCCGCCGGAAGACCTCGATGGCTTTCAAATCTCGGGCATGACCACTCCCTCCGAGAAAAGTCCCTTCATCCATCCGCCTCAGCTCCGCCGCGAACTGGAAGCCCGCTTCGGAAGATACCGGCTCGACGAGCGATTCCTCGGCTTCATGGCCTCCCATCCGCGCCGGCGTCAGGTCCTCGCCGACATGAAGACGCTGGATGACCACCGGCTTCGCGCCAGCCTTTATCTGATAGAGAAACATCCGGCCGACGTGATGATGTTCACCTTCATGTCGATCGACACGGTCCAGCATCATTTCTGGCAGTTCATGGATCCGACCCATCACTACCATGACGCTAATGCTGCCCGCGAGTTCGGCGACGCTGTCTTTCGCGTCTACCAATGGCTTGACGAGGCGACCGCACGCATTATCGAGAAGGTCTCGTCTGACACTGCCGTCCTGGTCGTTTCCGATCATGGCGGCGGCCCCACCTCCGACCGCGTCCTTTATCTTAATCGCTACTTCGCCCAGCTCGGCCTTCTCCACTACCGGGAGAAGAAAAACTCTTCGCTCCAGAAGATCGGGCAGGATATCCTTCGCTCGTCTTACGGTTTCTTGCGAAGCTCCCTCAGCTCCCGGCAAAAAATCAGGCTCGCCAACGCCCTGCCCACTTTGCGGAGACGCTTCGAAACCGCTGTCACCTCCTACACCAAAATCGACTGGTCGCGGACGAAGGCCTTTTGCAGCGAGGTGCTCGCTTCGCCCCCAGGCATCTGGATCAACCGCAAGGGGGTCAAGCCGGCGGGCATCGTGGAGGAGAGCGAGTACGAGTCGCTGCTGAATTTGATCACGCAAAAGCTCGGCGAACTGACAGATCCGCGAACCGGCGAAGCCATCGTAAAACGCGTCTTCCGCAAAGACGAAATCTTTCATGGCCCTCATCTCGATGACGCGCCCGACCTGACCCTCGATTGGTGGGAGACGAGCAACTTTTCCACCGGCCCAAGTCTTCCTGAGGACACCGCGAAACCGCCGGTCGAGATCATTGAGCGCAAACCTCCCACGACCGCGGAATGGGGCGGAGCGCATCGCCGCGACGGAATTCTCGTTGCCTGCGGTAAGCCTTTTCGGAAGGGAATTGAGATCGAGGGCGCCCGCCTGATCGATATGGCGCCCACCATCCTGCACCTCATGGGCGAAGCGGTGCCGGATGATATGGATGGGCGTGTGCTGGAGGAAATATTCGAGCCCGAATTTCTCGCCCACCATTCCGGCCAGACGAGGCGCGGATGATGCGTCCGATGCGCAGCGCGACTGTCTCAGGCGACCGGCACGGCCAGCCGTCATCTGCATTTCTTCTTCATTCTTGTGTTAGTCGACTAACGATCCATCCTCGGCGTCAGTGCGATTTATAGCTCCGATTTTCCTGGCTGCTGCCCTGGCACAGATCACCGTCCCGCAGGGTCGAACGAAAGACGTGCAGGCCGTTCCCGCTTTCAAGGAAGCGCGCCATCACCTTGTCTTCGAAAATGACTGGGTGCGTGTGATGGACGTGCGCGTTGCCGCGGGAGACACGACCGATTATCACGTGCATGCCGATCGTCACGTCGGCGTTGTAATTGCTTCTGCGCGCACTTGGGAGCAACGCCTGGGAGAGCCAGCCTCTGCGCCTGAGGACAACGACCACGCCGGTGATGTGTTCGACAACGCGGATAGTCCACTGCCTTACACTCATCGCGTCGGCAATGTCGACGACAAGCCGTTCCACTACATCGTAGGGCAAATCCTTCGCCGCTCGGAAACCAATGAGCCTCCCCTGCCCGGAAGCATCATTTCGACCGCGAGGTCATGGGCGCGCATATCTACCGGCTAAAGCTCGCCCCCGGAGAACTACGCCGGAGCATCGTCATGCAGGGCGAGGCTTAACCGTGCAGGCGACCAACGGATCCTTGAAATGGGAAGGCAGCGCGCCGGAAGGAGCGAGCAAGGAGTCCGGCGCTGGCGGCTGGTGGTGGCGCGGCCCCGGTGCAACGCACGTCCTGCGCAATAAGGGCAGTGCACCGGTAAAGATCGTCGAGTTGGACTGGCCTTAAGTCCGAGGCCCGAAAACCACCCTTTTAGGTTCGCGGGCGTTGCTGCGGCGGACCGAAAGATGACTATTTTGTTAGAAACACGTTGCCTTTCGCCGCGCATTCCGCTCCTATCGCGCGATGCAATCGCAATCACGACTGGTTTTTACGTTGGCCTTTCTCTCCTGTGGGTTCATTTTCGCCCAACCGGCGCCGGCTCAGGCCGCACTCCCCGCCACAGCCCCGACCGAGGGCGAAGGGAGCTCCGACGAGACCGATCCGCGCGAAGAATCTGGCCGTCGTTCCTCCGGCAGCAGTCGCGCGTCCCGGGTCACAGCGGATGGAATGCAGTTGCCTGATCCGGAGTCGGACATTTCCACCGCTCTTGTCGCGTCGTTCGAGACCGACCGGTTGGTGATCGAAGGAACCGAGGTCAAGCCGGTGGAATACCCAGCGCTCCCGGAGGTCGAAGGCACTCGGATCAACTCCGGCAAGAAGACTTCCTTCGTGAAGCCAGAGGAGTTCCCGAGCATTGCGAATAACGATTATCGCGAGTTGCTCGCGACCACCCCCGGCCTGCTCGTGAGCGAAGAGCCTTCGTCGCCGATCGTCAATTTCGGTTACCGCGGGCTCGATTCGCAGCGGAGCGAGTTCATGCAGGTCTTGAAGGATGGCGTCTCGATCAAGAATGAGCAGTTCGGTTTTCCCGAATCGCATTACACGCCCATCCTCGATGCGGTCGAGCGAGTCGAATTCATCCGGGCGGGAGCGGCCCTGCAATTTGGTCCGCAGCCGGGCGGGGCGGTCAATTTTGTCATGAAGATGCCGCGGGGCGACGTGCCATTTGAATTTGAAACCAAAAATCTTTTCGGGACGGACGGGCTTTACCAAAATTACACGGCGGTGGACGGCACCGTCGGTCAGTTTGGGTATTACGCCTATTTTGATCACCGCCAGCGCGACGGGTTTCGGACGAACAGCGATTACGATTTGAATAACGGGAGCGTGCGGCTGGTTTACAATCTGACTAACGACAGCCGATTGATCCTGACCGCCGACCTCTACGACGAAGAGCACGGGGAACCGGGCGGCCTGACCGAGGTGCCGACCCCGGGCGCGTCGCTTTATCAGGTCGATCGCAATGTATGACGCGCTTGTTCGATCGTTTTCGGTTGCAGCGCTACTTCGGGACGCTCGAATACCAAAAGATTTTCTCCGAACGAACCCAACTCGATCTCAAAGCCTGGCGCGGCTACCTCTCGCGTTACAGCCATCGGCAGCGCGGTGGCGATTTCGGCGTGGCGCCGGATCCCAATCCGACGCCTGGGTCGGCCGCCAGTACCGACGACATTCAGGATCGGGAAGACTACGTCGAGGGCGCGGAAATGCGCTTGCGCCACGACTACGATCTGCGCCATGACACCTCCACCTTCACCGGCGGGTTTTATTTCTATCACGCCGTGCAGGACCGCACTGATGAACGGGGCGTCACCCCGGATGCGGAGAGCGGTGTGCTCCGGCGCTTGAACACCGGCGAGACGACCGATGGCGCGCTCTTTGCCGAAAACCGATTCCACTTTGGCCGGCTCTCGGTCGTGCCTGGAACGCGCCTCGAGTTCTTTGGGCAGAGCCTGGATGAAAAGGTCAATGTCACCCGGGCGCCGGGCGATCCGCTGCTCACGCAGTCGGATTTTTCGTTCGTGCCGCTCTTTAGTTTGGGCGCGGGCTACGTGCTGCTTGAGGGCCAGGTGCCGGGCGCGATATCGACCACGACCAAGGATGACGGGAAGGCGGTGCAGAGCGTCGCGACCATGGTGGCCGGCGGGCCCCCGCGGCTGGAACTCTACGCCACCGTCGCGCAAGCCTATCGTCCGCGCACCTACGGGGAGCTGGTTTCGACCGCGCCCGACGGCGTCGTCAATGGCGACCTCGAAGAAGGACACTCGCTGCAATTTGAATTTGGTCTGCGCGGCAAGCCGCTCCCCTATCTGACCTTTGATGTCGGCGGGTTCTATTTCGAGGTGAACGATCAAGTGGGAGAGATCACCGGCGTCAACGCGGCCGGCAACACCTTCACCACCACGCAAAACGTGGGCGACGCGCGCTATGCCGGACTGGAAGCCGCCTTCGAACTCGATCTCCTCGCCATGTTCAATGGTGGAACCGAAAGCCCGTACGGGCACTTTAACCTCTACGGCAATGTCACCCTGCTCGACACGGAGTTCACCGCCGGTCCGAGCAAAGGTTTCGATACCACCTACGCCCCCGATTACCAGGTCAAAGTCGGCGGCATTTATCGGTGGAAGGAAACGGTCAAGGTTGGTCTGCTCGGCAACATGGTGGGCGACTCTTTCGCCGATGCGAATAATACCCGGTCCCACTTCATTCCCGCCTACACCGTCTGGGACCTGACCGGCGAGGTGAAATTTTTCGACGGCCGCCTTGGCGTTTTCGCCGGGATTCGCAATTTGTTCGACGAGGATTTCTACGCCGAGATTCGTGACGAAGGCATCGTCCCGGCTTACCGCCGAAATTATTACGGCGGCTTCAGTGTTAAATTTTAGCAATTAAGGACGGCTCGCCAGCCGATGGGAATGCGCGCTAGGCTAAAAACCTGATGCGCATCCTGATCGCGCCCGACAAATTTAAAGGTTCGTTAGGCGCGTCCGAGGTCGCGGAGCGAATCGCGGCCGGCCTGCGCGCCGTCCTCCCAACCGCCGAACTGGAGATTGTCCCGATTGCCGATGGCGGCGAGGGCACGGCGGAAGCGATCTGCCGCGGGCGCGGCGGCAAGTGGCTGACCTGCCCGGCACACGACGCGCTCGGGCGTGCCCTCGACGCCCCTTACGGCTGGCTGGCGAAGTCCCGCCTCGCCATCCTGGAGATGAGCGCCGCCGCCGGTCTGCAGCAGCTCGCACCTAACGAACGCAATCCGCTCCTCACTTCCACCTTCGGCGTCGGCGAGTTGCTGCGCGCGGCCGCCGCCCGCGGCGCGCAGGAGATCATCATCGGCCTCGGCGGCAGCGCGACGAACGACGGCGGCTCCGGGATGGCGCGCGCCCTGGGTTTTCGCTTCTTCGGGAACAACGGCGCCGAATTATCAGGGACCGCGGCGGGCCTGCTCGATCTCGCCCGGATCGAACAGCCTAACGAACTTTCATTGCCCCGCATCACGGCCGCCTGCGACGTGCGCAACCCGCTGCTCGGCCCCTCTGGAGCGACGCGCGTTTTTGCCGCGCAGAAAGGCGCGACCCCGCCCCAGATCGAAATCCTGGAGCGCGCCCTGACCCGTCTGGCGGAAATCGCGAGGCAGACTTTCGAGCGCGACCACCGCGCCGTTCCCGGGGCCGGCGCCGCGGGCGGGTTGGGTTTTGGCCTCCTCACCTTTTGCAGGGCGCAGGTGCGGCCGGGGTTCGAAGTCGTGGCTGAGGCGCTCGACCTGCGGGAGAGGATCGAGCGCGCCGACATCGTTATCACCGGCGAAGGAAAACTCGACGGTCAAACTCTTGAAGGAAAAGCGCCCGCCGGCATGGCCCAACTGGCCCGCGCCCTGCGCAAACCGGTCTTCGCCATTGCCGGCCAGGCGACGGAGGATCACGCCGCGCGCCAACTTTTCGACCGCGTCGTGACGCTCGACGATCCGAGCCTTGATTATCGCGACGCCGCTCCTCTTTTGGAGAGACGGGCGCGCGAGCTGGCGCTGAGCGAAGGCGTTTTCGGCGCGATCAGTTAGCGTTCGTTAGGGTAACAGCTCCCAGGTGTCGCCCAGCGCCACTTCCTGGTTCTGCCCGCCGAAAATGATGACGCGGCCGAGCGCCCGGTCGTAGGCCATGCCGGCGCCTTCGCGCGCGGGTGGCGATTGGGCCGGGAAGAGCTCTTCCCAATTGGAGCCGGTCCACGACCAGGTCCGATCCTGGTCTACCCCGCCGTCGGCCCCTCCGAAGAGGATCACGTTGTCGAGATTCGGTTCGAACGCCGCGGAGGCACCGTAAACCGTGAGCGGTTGCATGGGGGGCGACTCGAGCGTCCAAGTCGCGCCGTCCTACGTCCAGGTGTTAAGCGGGTTCACGTCCGCCAGCCCTCCATACATCACGATCTCTTTCGAGTGATAATCGACCCCGACGGCGGCGGAAGATGGGCGAAGGGCTCCTGGGAGGGATGTGGTGGACTTTGCTGCTGACGGCATTCGGAGCCCACTGATTGGTCCAACTGCAGAGCGACATGCCACCGCGCATGATCCTTTGTTGGTTTATCAGCAACTCCTGCGAAGGTCTCATCGGCGCAACCACGATCCGATATTTCGTGGGGCCTCAGGTTCGGCTCGATTGCCTGCATACCGTCGCAATTTTTTGTCTGTGGGGCGCGTTTTAGGTCCATTTCCCTCTTCTTTTCTGGATTCAGCGTCGGCGAGAGACGGAGGCTTCGCATCGGCAAACGTGCCGAACGGCTTCTTCCTCACCACGATTGGGCCTATCTCGCGAGTTTCTCCGGAGGTCAGGATTCACTCCTGTTAACCCGGTGCGAGCCACCACCTGCTAAGCCGCATGATCGGCCAGGAATATTGGATGCGGCTCACAGATCGCACCGTCTCGGAGCGAATCTCAGACTATTGGAAAAACTCTGTCGCCGGCGATCAGACCTCGTGAACGACGCGCGATTCCGATCCGGGCCGATCCGGCCGTTCCCCACCTTCGGGAGAGTAGGCCGGCGGCGCGCTGATCGAAGCCTGGCCCATTTCTGAGAGCGAACGCCGGCCAGCGGCAGCCTGAATGTACTTACCCCAACTGAGGTTATCGCGGCCAGCGATATGTTCGCGCGCCTTGCGGATTGCCATCTCGGAAACGGCTTCCAAGACCCAGTGAAAATTTTCCTCGCCGACGTTTGACCGCTCCGCGTCGGGCGCAGGATTGCAAAAATCAATCGCCATCGGCACGCCGTCGCGGATCGCGAACTCTACCGTATTGAGATCGTAACCGAGATATTGGTTTAGCTGGAGCACGCCCCACTCGACCGCTTCGAGGATCTGCCTGGGCGCCTTCCAATCGGTCACGTAGCGCAGATGATAAGGATGCCGCGGCTCGTAATTCATGACCTTCACGTGCCGCTGATCCACGCAATAGCAGCGGAAGTACATCTCAAATGTCACTTCTTCCTGCAGCATCATGACGAGCTGCCCGGTCTCGGCGTAGGCGCGGAAAAATTCTTCCGGATTATGCAGCTTATAGACGTTTTTCCATCCGCCGCCGGCGAAGGGTTTGAAGAAAGCCGGCCAGCCGACGTAGGCGAAGATCGATTCCCAATCGAGCGGATAAGCGAGGTTGCGGAAGGAATCGTTGTTCGTATCGGGCGGCGTTTCGTGCGAGGGAAGGAGGACGGTCTTGGGAACGCCGACGCCGATCTTGGTCGCGAGCGCGTTGTTGAAAAACTTCTCGTCCGCGCTCCACCAAAACGGATTGTTCACGACCGCGCAACCGGTGAGCCCTTCGTTCTTGAGCCAGGCGCGATAGAATGGCACGTCCTGCGAGATGCGATCGATCACGACATCGTAGCCGCACGGTTCTCCCTGGATGACTTTATCGATCCGCACGGGCTCGGCCATGATGTCCTGGCCACCGGTTTTTTCGTTCACGCGGGCGACGAACGCGGGTGGAAAGCTCTGTTCTTGGCCGTAGAGGATGCCGATTTTTTTCATGATGAATGTTGGAAGGGGTGACAGTGTGGCATTGGCCCGGGGATGTGGCAATGCCGAGCTTGCCGACCGCGCCGAGGCGAACAGCGCTTGACCAATCGCCTGACTGACGCTTGACCAATTCGGCCACCACGACTTGACCGTTAACTGGACTTACGCTTGACTTAAAAGATGGCTTTCCAGCCCGTCTTCACCATCAGCGCCCGTCTCCTGGCGCACGGCGAGCAGATCGCCGCCTTGCGCGAACGCATCCTCGCCGCAGCCGTGCAGGTGCCGTGGATCCCGGCTTTGCAAAAAGATACCCGCGTCCGTAATGCCCATTCCTCAACCGCGATCGAGGGGAATCCTCTTACCCTCGAGCAGGTGCGCGCGATTGAGGAGGGCCGCGAAGTGCCGGCTACGGGCCCCCGGCCCCGGCGGGAGGTGGCGAACTATTTCGCCGGTCTGCGGTTCGTGGAAAAAAACGCGCGCCGGGGCGTCATCGGTCACGCCGAGGTGCTGAAGCTGCATCGCATCATGGCGGCCGAGGTGATGGACCAGGGCGAAGCGGGAAAGTACCGCAATATCCGGGTGCGGGTGGGCGGCTATATCGCTCCACCGCCGGAGCGCGTGAAGGCGTTGATGAGCGATCTGCTCGCGTGGTGGAACGAGGAGGCGCCGGCGATTTCCCCAATCGTGAGCGCGGCCATCGTGCATCATCAGTTCGAGACCATCCATCCCTTTGCCGATGGCAACGGGCGCGCCGGGCGGATGCTCAGCCTTTGGGAATTGTATCGGCGCGGGTTCGATAACCACCACATCTTTTCGATCGACGAATTTTACTGGGAGGACCGGCCGCGCTATTACGCCGCGCTGGAAAAAGTCCGGCAGGAAAAGGGCGACCTTACAAGCTGGGTCGAGTACAGCGCGGCCGGGCTTCGTGCCACCCTCGAGCGCGTCTGGATGCGGGTGCAAAAACTGAGCGCTCACAGCGGCAAGGCGAAGCTCGTGCTGCGCCCGAAACAGGAGCAGTTGCTCCATCTCCTGCGCGAGCACAAGGCGATGACGCCGCGCGAAATCTGGGCTGGAATCGGGATTTCGAAACAGGGTGCGCTCGATCTGCTGCGGCCGCTGCTGAAGGCCGGATTGGTGCGCCGCATCGGCACGAAAAAGAGCGGGCGTTATGTTTTGACCTGAGGGCTCTAAGGGAAGCGAGGGAGCGGCGAGTCGATCCGCTTCAATCTTTCCTGTCCGTGGCGGCTGGTTGCGCAGACGATTTTCCTCGCCGATACAACCGACTCGCATGGACGTGAAGCACACCCTGACGGGCAACATCCAGCACCATCCCGGCTTCGAATCGCGCATCCTGCGCAATCGACGCGATGTGCTCGTCTATCTGCCGCGCAGTTATCGGCGGGCTCATCGGCGGCATTATCCGGTTCTCTATTTCAACGACGGCCAGAATATTTTCGACGCCGCGACCGCCTTCGCCGGGACCGAGTGGGGCGTGGATGAAACCGCCCAGGACCTGATCGCGCGCCGCCTGATCGAGCCGCTCATCATCGTGGCCGTGGCCAACGTGGGCGACGATCGCATCCACGAGTACGCCCCGACTCGCGGCCTGATCGATCCCGACGAAAAGCGCCGCCGCCGCAGCCGGGGCGCACTCGAGAAATACGGGATGTTCCTGCGCGACGAATTGAAGCCATTCATCGATCGCACCTATCGGACGCATCCGGAGGCGGAATGGACGGGGCTGGCCGGTTCCTCGTTAGGCGGACTCGCGACCCTCACCCTCGGGCTCTGGTTTCCCGATCTCTTTAACCGGCTCGCGGTCATGTCACCTTCGATTTGGTGGGATCGCTGCGCGATTTACGGCATCATCGAGGAAGTGGCGGAAAAACCGCCACTCAAGATCTGGCTCGACACTGGCACGCACGAGCCGGGCTGGGAGCGGGCGCGGGAGTTGCGCGACCGGCTGGTCGAGAAAGGGTGGCGGCTTTACGACGACCTGCAATACACCGAGGCCAAAGGCGCCGATCACAGCGAGGTGGCCTGGGGAGCGCGGGTCGGCGATGTCTTGCGTTTTCTCTACCCCAGACGGCGCCAGAGCGCGGGGCGGCGAGCGAATAAAAGCGGAACGGCCGAGTTGTTTCGTTAGGCGAAAAAGTTCACCGTCTTCGGCGTTATCTGGCGCTCCTGTAGACGCTTCGCTCTGCGAAACGCGGGCCCGCGCGTCGTGTCGAACTTGATCGCCCTCGCGCCTCTCACAGGGAGGCGTCAACAAGGCGGTCGTCAGGCGCCGTTTTTGTTCTTCGGCTCGGCGAAGTTGCCCAGCTTGCGGAATTTTGCGTAGCGCGCCTTGAGCAGCTCGTCGATCGGCGTCTCGAGTGCACGCTTGAGATTGCGCCGGAGCGCTCCGCCGAGATTCGCCGCCGCCATATCGTGGTCGCGATGCGCCCCGCCTTCCGGCTCCGCGACGACTTCGTCAACCACGCCGAGGCGCATCAGGTCGTCGGCGGTCAATTTCAAGGCCTCGGCCGCCTCCGGCGCGTGCTTGCGATCCTTCCACAAAATCGCGGAGCAGGCTTCCGGGCTGATGACGGAATAATAGGAATTCTCGAGGATGAGGACGCGATCTGCCACGCCGATGCCGAGCGCGCCGCCGGAGCCGCCTTCGCCGATAACGCAGGCGATGATTGGAACGCGCAGGGTCATCATTTCGCGCAGGTTGATCGCGATCGCTTCCGCGATATGGCGCTCCTCCGAGCCGATGCCGGGATAGGCGCCGGGTGTATCGATGAGCGCAATCACAGGAAGATTGAATTTCTCGCCCAGCTTCATGATCCGCAGCGCCTTGCGATAACCTTCCGGATAGGCGCAGCCAAAATTGCGCTTCACATTTTCCTTCGTGTCGCGCCCCTTCTGCTGGGTGACCGCGACGCAGCGATAAGGGCCGAGCCTGGCGAGCCCGCAGGGCATGGCTTTGTCGTCGCCAAAAACGCGGTCGCCATGCAATTCGATCCATTCCGTGAAGCAGCGCGCGATGTAGTCGAGGGCGAAGGGGCGCTGCACATGACGCGCGATCTGGACCCGTTGCCAGGCGGTCAGGTTTTCGTAAATCTCGCGCCGGGTTTCGCGGATCTTGATCTCCATCGATTCCACCTCGGAATCGAAATCGATCTCGTGCTGGTCGGAGTGCGACTTGAGTTCCTGGAGCCGGCGCTGCAATTCCAGGATCGGCTTTTCGAAGTCGAGCGGTTGGGATTCCATCGTGAGCCTCGTTAGAGCGCTAGAACGCTAAAGAGTTTAAGCCCATGATGCGCGCGGCCGCCTCCACTCTTTAACCCTCCAATGCTTTCACAATTCACGGAGTAATCGTGACAGCCGTTCGCGTATTTACAAGGCTGCTCAACTCTTCCACGTCGCTCGCGGCCATCCCCAAGCCCTGTGCCGGCGGCGGGATGTCGAGGATCTGGTGCGATTCGTCCGGCTCCGAATAAACGACGTAACCGGGCACCCCAAGCCGGATCCAGCGGGTGCTGTTGAGAAACGCCGGGTTGCCCATGCCGATGCGCTTCCCGTTTTTCCAGGCCATGATTTCCGCGACGCGGGTCGTGATTTTCGGCGGCGGATTGGGCGGCAATTTTACCTCGCGAAGGTGGTAGCGCTTAAAAAAATGTTCGTGATCGAGGAGGTAGAGAAGCTTGTTGTTGCGCTGGATCAGGATGGAAAATTCCGGGCGCGAAATGAGCAGCTTCTGCCCGATCCGGAGCATGGTGCTGGAGAGGTTGTTCGTGCGCATGATCAGCTCCGGGGTCGATTTCATCTTCTGCGCGATCCGCGCCAGGACGTCGCCGCTCCGCACGATGTATTGTTCTTTTTCCGGCGAGGGATAATCCGAGAGCAGGATGCGGATGTTGACGTCGCCGAGGAGGTCCTGGGCTTCGCCGACGTGCGGGCCGCTCGGATATTTCTGGATGAAGGCGGTGAGAGCGGCGCGCGCCTCGGTCAGCTTGCCCTCCGTCTTTAATTTTTTTGCGGCCTCAAACTCCGGCCGACCCACGTCCGGCGTCGGCCGGGCGGGCAGGCCGGCTTTGCGCTCGGCCCGCATCACCATTTCGGGCCGGACAAAAATCTTATAACTGAAGAGCGCGGCGCCGCCGAAGATCAGCACCGCGAGGAGAAAAGCGAAAAGCCATTTCATCGCGCCATTGAAAGGTATCCTGCCATCCCTCTTCCTCTACCCGTTGGAAAATCAAGTATAAGAGAAGAGATCTTGAGGGGCGGACCTGATGTCGTCGCGCTGATTCGCCCGCGAATTTAGCCCCCGCTCTCCGGGCTGGAAAAAAAGCGATTCCAAAAACGGTAGCGTGGCTGTTCCTGCTCGTTCGTCCAGGTGAAATGGCAGTCTTCACAATAGAATTCCTTTGGGAATATTTTCAGGGCGAGGAGAATGCCGGCCAGGGCCGGGGTGAGGAATTTGCGTGTCAGTTGCGGGTACTGGATCCGGGTCGAGTTGCATTGCGGGCAGCGAATCGCACCGATGTCGGGATCGGCCGCTTCCCACTCCACCATCAGGGCCTGGGCGCGCTCGAAATCCTCCTCCGCCACCATCACTTTGGCGTTGGCCTGCGGCTTCGACATGAAGGCGTAGGTCTGTAGATTGGCCTCGTTATGCAGATCGGCTTTCACCCCGGCCTCGCGGAATTTTTCCTTGAGCCGCTTTGCTTTGGCCGGCTCGTTGTAGGTCGCGATCGTCACCATAAAAGGCCCGCTCTCGCCGGGCGTGTCTGATCAAACATCAACTAGCGCCCGAGCGCAAGACTGGCCGGCGGGAACCATTGGTAGAGCATGAGGTAGACGAGCACGCCCGTGACCGAAACATAGAGCCAGATCGGCATCGTCCATTTCGCGATCCGGCGATGTTTATCCCAGCGGCGCCGGAAGACCGGGATGAGAGTCACGATCACAAGCGGGAGGGTGACGAAGGCGAGCAGGATGTGGGAGATGAGCATCGGGAAATAAAACCACGCGATCACCCCGCTGTAGCCGGAGGATTTTTCCCCGACCTGCATGTGGTAGACGAGGTAGCCGGTGAGAAAAAGGGAGGAGGAAACCAGGGCCGTGATCATGCAGGCAATGTGCCGCCGCCAGAAGCCGCGCCGGATGAGCCACCAGCCTAACGAGATGAAGACGGTGCTGATGGCGTTAAGGGAAGCGTTGATCGCCGGCAGTTCGGAGATGGCCATTGGTTGGAGGAGAAAGTTCAACGTTCAACGTTCAACGTCCAACGTTTCAATGCAGAAAGAGGCCTCGCCGCACGGCTTCGATTGGACGTTGAACGTTCGAGGTTGAGCGTTGAACGTTTTCCTTCTTCTGTGTCTGCCACCACTCTCAGCGAACCGCCGCCGCGCCCGCGCCTCCACCGGGGGCGGGTGCGACATCCGGCCCGGGTCCGATTCGCCCGGATCCTTCTCCGCCTAACGATCATCCTGATTCTGGGTGGACTGGCGGCCGGCGGGTGGTATCTGGCGAAAAAAGGGTTCAGCCGGAGTTGGCGCGAGAAAGTTGTCGAGGAGCTGCACAGGCGGGGCGTCGAGGCCTCCGTCCGTCGCCTGACGCTCGATCCGTTTCGCGGCCTGATCGCGCGCGACGTTCGGATCTATGATTATAAGAGACGCGAGAAAACTCTCGCGGTCGTGAGCGAGATCTCGCTTGATATCAATTACGCCGCCCTCCTTCATCGCCAGCCCTTCCTCAACGGGCTCGACATTCGCAACGGCGATCTCACGATCCCGCTCCCGCCAGCCGAGGGCCAGGTCGCGAAGGCGGAACTAAAACGGTTCCGCGCCCACGTTTATTTTCCGCCGGAACGGATCGAAGTCAGCCAGGCGGAAGGGATCTTTTGTGGGGTGCGCATTTCGGCCAGCGGCCAGTTGATCAAGCGCGAAAGCTACGAGCCTTCGAAACAGGAAACGGCCGAGGAACGGGCCCGCCGGCTCCGCCTCCTCCAGGGGCTCGTCACGATGTTAGAGCGATTTCGTTATCCCGGAAGTGCGCCGGAATTGCAGGTAAAATTCTCCGGCGACCTCTCGCAACTGGAGGACGCGCACGTCGAGGCGACCCTGCGCGGCAGCCGGATCGTGCGCGACGATTATGAGGCGCGCGACTTTCGCCTCGCGGCCGAATGGAAGGACCACGCCCTGACCGTGCCGCGCCTGGAATGGAGCGATCGTGCAGGGCGTTTTGCCGGCACCGCGACCTGGAGCCGGACGAACGGGCGCGCCACTTTCCAGGCCCGGAGCAGCCTCGATCTCAAGCCATTGTTAGGCAGTTTCGGTCTCGGCGCGGTGCTCGAGCCGGTGACCTTCCAGAGCCCGCCACAAATCGAGGCCTCCGGCACGGCTAGCATCGGGGCGGCGGAGAAAGAGATCGAGATCGTGGGGCGAATCGCGCTCGAAAACTTCGCCTGGCATGAGGTCGATTTCGAGAGTCTGACCTGCGATTTCGCCTGGGACGGCGCCCGCACGATGCTGCGCGACATCCGGTTGCGCCATCGCAGCGGGCTCCTGACGGCCGACCTGTTTGACGCGCCTAACGACTTCCGGCTCAACCTCGAGAGCTCGATCGTTCCGGGCGCCTTCGAGCCGCTCGCCCCCGCTCGCCTCCGCCCCTTTCTCCACGAGTGGGAATGGCAGCGGTCGCCTAACATTCGCCTCAGTCTGCACGGCGCGAGCCGCAATCCCGCCACCTGGGAGGGCGAAGGCACGCTCGCCCTCGGCCGGACCCGCTTTCGCGGCGTCTGGATGAACAGCGCCAGCGCCAGCCTGCACTTCGGCGACGGCCAGATCGCGCTCGAGAACTTTCGCGTGACGCGCCCGGAAGGCGTCGGCACCGGCAGCTTGCTCTACGACAAGAAAAAGAACGAGCTCCGCCTGACGAATGTCGAAACGACCCTCAAGCCGAGCGACGCCATTATTTGGATCGAGCCGCGTTTCTGGCAGCACGTCGTGCCCTATCGTTTTCACCGCACCCCGCATGTCACCTGCAACGGTCTGGTCCAGTTCGCGGGCGGAAAGCAGACGCATCTCGAGATCAAGGTCGATGCGCCTAACGGGATGGATTACACGTTCATCGACAAGGTTCTGCCCTTCGACAAGGTGGCGGGCCGGCTGCTCTTCACCGACGACCGGCTACAAATCCTCGATCTCAAAACGAAGCTCTTTTCCGGCAATCTGACCGGCAGCGCCGATATTTCGCTGGCGAAAAACGATCGCCGTTACTCGGCCAAAGTGGCGGTCGAGAAGGCGGACTTCCCCCGCGTGACGGATCTTTATTTCAAATATAAAACCTCCGAGGGAGCGCTCAGCGGCCAGTTCGATTTCTCGGGAGTGGGAAGCGAAACGCGCTTGCTCAAAGGCGAAGGCCAAGTGGAGGTGACGGATGGCAATGTTTTTGCCATTCCGATTTTCGGGCCGCTCTCGCAGTTGGTGAGCAAGATGTTCGCGGGCGCGGGCTACAGCGTGGCGCACGAAGCGAACGCCCCCTTCACGATCAAGGAGGGTGTCATTCATACCGAGCGGCTCCGGGTTTCGGGCAGGCTTTTTTCGATGCTCGGCCACGGCGACATCGGTTTCCTTAAGAACAAACTCGATTTCGACATTCGGATCGATGCGACCGGCGCCGGCGTCGTCCTCACGCCGCTCTACAAACTCTTCGAATATCACGGGGAAGGCAGCCTGACGAAGCCGGTCTGGCGTCCGAAACGGTTTTGAGGAATGGCCAATTGAAATTGCCCCTCCTCGGCGCCCACATGTCGATCGGGGGCGGAGTCCAGCGAGCGATTGAGCGGGCCCGCTCGATCGAATGCACGGCGATGCAGATCTTCGTCAAAAACAACATGCAGTGGTTCGCGCGACCATTGCAGCGCGCGGAGATCAGGGCGTTTGTCGAGCATGCGCAGCGCCGGGAGCTAGCCGCGGTTTTTGCGCATGCCAATTATCTTATCAATCTGGCGGCGACCAATCCGCTCTTTCACGCCAATTCCGTTCGCGCTTTGTCCGAAGAATTGACCCGGGCGGATCAGCTCGGGTTACCCTTCCTGGTTCTGCATCCCGGGGCGCATCTGGGAGCAGGCGAAGCGGCTGGCCTGGAAAAAGTGGTGAGCTCGATCGACCAGGTTTTCGCCGCGATCCCCAGAGTAAAAACTTGTCTCGCGCTCGAGACGACGGCGGGCCAGGGGTCATGTCTAGGGCACACCTTCGAGCACCTCGCCGAGATCATCGCGCGGGTGCGGGAACCGGAGCGGCTCTGCGTTTGCCTCGACACCGCCCACGTCTTCGCGGCCGGGTTTGACCTAACGACTGCGGCGGGGACGCGAAAGATGTTGCGGGAATTCGAGCGCGTGATTGGTTTGCGGCATCTCGCCGCGCTACACTTGAACGACTCGAAGACGGACCGCGGTTCGCGGGTCGATCGGCACGAGCATATCGGGAAAGGGAAGATCGGGCTGGAGGCCTTCCGCCTCATCATGCGCGACCGGCGTTTCTGCAAAATTCCGAAGGTGCTCGAAACGCCCAAGGGCAAAGACCTGCGCGAAGATGTGGAGAATATGAAAACGCTGCGGGGGCTGCTTGCCTGATCTGGATATTTCGTTCGGTGATCGGTTGTGGATGTTTCGCTGTGCAAAGCACGGGTCTGAGTCGTGCCTCCCAGAGGGAGGCATCGACAACGGACGCACTACGTGCCGTGCTGCCTCTACTTGATGAAGCGGATCGTCAGGGGATAACGATACAGCTCCCCATCGCTCGCTTTGATCGAAGCGACGATCACAAGCACGGTGTTGAGCACCCAGAGCACGATCAAAATCGGAATCCCGATCAGGACGATGCAAAGGATGACCGCGACCGCGTCGTAGATCAGCATCGAGAGCTGGAAGTTGAGCGATTCCTTGCCGTGCGCATCGATCTCCGCGCCGTCGCCGCGCTTGAGCAGCCAGACGATGAGCGGCCCGAAGACGTGGCCGAGGAAGTGAAAGAAAAGTCCGAGCAAGGCGGCGGCGTGACAAAGGACACACCAGGTGCGGGTATCGGAAGCCCTGACGATGGTTGGTGGTGGTGGTGTCGTTTCCATGACCTTACTCTTTCACACGTTCGATGTGCGCGCCAAGCTCACGCAGCTTTTCGTCGAGATGCTCGTAACCGCGGTCGATGTGATAAACCCGTCGCACCTCGGTGATCCCATCGGCCTTCAAACCGGCGAGGACGAGAGCGGCGGAGGCGCGCAGATCGCTCGCCATGACGGGGGCGCCAAACAACCGCTCCACCCCTTGGATGACGGCGGTCGCGCCTTCGATCTGGACCTGGGCACCCATCCGCTTCAGCTCCGCCACATGCATGTAGCGCTGCGGAAAAACGTTTTCCGTGATGACGCTGATCCCGTCGGTGGTGGAGAGAAGCGCGCACATCTGCGCCTGCATGTCCGTCGGAAAACCGGGATACGGCTCGGTGATCAGCTCGAGCGGTTTGCTCACGGCGCCGTTAGGCGAGACCGCGATCGAGTTCTCCGTCGTGGCTATGTGGAAACCGGATTCCGTCAGGGCGGTCGTAACCGAGGTGACATGCTCGGGCTGGACGCGGTTCAGGGTGATGCCCTTGCCACAGATCGCGCCTGCGACCAGGAAGGTGCCGGTCTCGATCCGATCCGGAATGATGTCGTGCTCCGCGCCGTGCAATTCCTTCACGCCTTCAATAATGATGCGCCGCGTGCCGGCGCCCTCGATTTTCGCGCCCATCTTGTTCAGAAAATCCGCCAGATCGCAGACCTCCGGTTCGGCCGCCGCGCCTTCGATCACCGTGACGCCTTCAGCCAGGACGGCCGCCATCATGATGTTATCCGTTCCGAGCACGGTCGGTCCGAATTTGCCACGCAGATTAATGACCGCGCCCACCAGTTTGGGAGCAAAGACCTTGACGTTGCCGCTTTCCACCCGGACGGCGGCACCCAGGCCCTCAAAGCCCTTTAGGTGCAGATCGATCGGGCGATCGCCGATGACGCAGCCGCCGGGAAGCGAGACGGTCGCCTCCTTGCACCGGCCTAACAATGGCCCGAGCACGCAAACCGAGGCCCGCATTTTGCGCACGATTTCGTAGGGCGCGACCGAATTCACCTTCTCCGCTTTTACCGTCACCGTGCCGCTCGCCCGTTCCACTTCGGCCCCCAGATGCATCAGGATCTGGAGCATGTAGTTCGTGTCGCTCAGGTCCGGGACACGATGGATGACGCATGGCTCGCGCGTGAGCAGAGTGGCGGCAATGATCGGCAGGGCCGAATTCTTCGACCCGCTGATCTTGATCGAACCGGAGAGCGGATGACCGCCGTGAACGAGAATCTTATCCATGCCGGGCAAAGAGGAAACGCGGGGTTCCTGCATAGTCCTTTTTTGCCTCGATGTCGTGGTAATTTTTCTCCGTGAGAAAGGCCGCAAGCGTCTCCGCTTGGTCATATCCGATTTCGAGCGCGAGCAGGCCGCCCGGCCGCAAATGGGGAGGCGCGGCGGCAATGAGTTCTTTGATCAATTCGTCGCCGGCGGTGCCACCGAAGAGCGCCACGGGCGGATCATGCTGCAGCTCGGCGGCGAGCTGGGTGAGTTCGGTCGTGGCGACGTAGGGAAGATTGGCGACGATGAGGTCGAAAGGGCCTTCGATTCCTTCGAGCAGATGACCTTGTAAAAAGTGAATTCGATCGGAAACGGCCAGCCGGTCGGCGTTTTCGCGCGCGAGGCTGAGGGCTTCGGCGGAGAGGTCAATCGCGTGCCATTCGGCGTTGGGGAAACGAGCGGCGAGGGAAAGCGCGATCACGCCGCTGCCGGTGCCGACGTCGAGCATGCGCGCATTTTCCGGCCAGGAGATATCGCACAAATACTCCACCAGTTGCTCGGTTTCCGGTCGAGGGATGAGTGCGCGTTTATCGGTGGCAAAGGTGTGATTGGCGAATTCAACCGTGCCGAGAAGATGTTGGAGCGGCTCGCCTTGGCCGCGCCGCCTGACGAGCTCGCGCAGGGGCGCGAGCTCCGGCTCCGAGAGGGGGCGTTCGAACTCGAG
>DATBDG010000126.1:0-4202 GCA_036270055.1 Chthoniobacterales bacterium | reverse complement strand
GGTGACCGAGCGGCAGAGCTACATCATGCGCGTGCGCGAGCTGGCAAAGGCCTGCGGCGAAGCCTGGGTGCATACCGAAGCCGGCGGGGCGGGCTCGTAAGGGCGCGCAACAAATTTACCTTGATAAAACTGGCAATCGTTGATTTATACCAAAACGGCATTTGGTATAAAATGAACGCCGGGATTTATACGATTGGACAAGGCCGCTTTTCAACATTCCCCCGCAGGCCGGCTAGTTCCGACCCTGAATGGGCAATCCGGCTTTGTTCCAAACCCGCTGCCACCGGTCCTCAGTTCCGATGCTATCCTGACCGGGTTAGTGAACGCTACGCAAGCGTTGGGCGAATTAAACGGCGTATTGCGCACGCTGGCCGATCCCTACCTCCTCATCCAGCCGCTCCAGGCACGGGAAGCCCTCACCTCGTCCAGCATGGAGGGCACTTTCACGACGGTCGATGCCCTGCTGCTCGCGGAGGCGGGATTTGGCGGAGAACAGGCGCAGAGCAATGACACGAGGGAAGTTTTTAACTATTCCGTTGCATTGCGAAAAGCCGTCAGCAGCCTCGAAAAAATACCGCTCTCGCTGCGGACTATCCGTGGCGCTCACGGCGACCTGATGCGTGGCGTTACCCGCGTCCGTGGCGCTCATGCTCGTGCCGGAGAATTCAAGGAACACCAGAATTGGATCGGCGCCGCGGCTATCGAGGCGGCCCGTTTTGTGCCGACGCCTCCGTCGGAAACGCTCAACTGTCTAAACCAGCTCGAACTCTATCTCCATCGGTCAGATCGCGACCAGACCCCGGCTTTGATCGATGCCGCACTTATGCACTATCAGTTCGAAACCATTCATCCTTTTGCTGACGGCAACGGTCGTGTCGGACGCATCCTGATCCCGGTCATGCTGTATGAGCGCGGGGCGTTGACGCATCCGGCGTTATTTCTAAGCCACGCGCTCGAAAGGCGAAAGGATGACTACATCGACTGCATGTTCGAAGTCTCACGTTCGGGCGACTGGATCGCCTGGATCAATTTTTTCATGGAGATTGTCGCGCAAACTTGTCGCGATACGATCGCCACGGCGGACACGTTACTGACGATGCGCGAAAGATATCGAAAACAGCTTCAGGAAGCCGGTCGTTCAGCGCTGCTGCTCTCCAGCGTGGATCGCCTTTTCATCCATCCAGTGTTTTCCATTCCGCAACTCGCCGGGCATCTTGACGTCACGTATCCCGCGGCACAAAAGAATCTGAACACCCTTCTCAGACTCGGAATTGTTGAAGAGATCGATGGAACATCCCATCCGAAATATTTCGCGGCACGTGAAATATTGAACACAATTACTGGAAAACCGTAGTGCCCGATCTCCTGCTCGAATTGTTTTCCGAGGAAATCCCCGCGCGCATGCAGGCCAAGGCGGCCGACGATCTGCGCCGCATGGTGACCGACAAGCTCGTCGCCGAGGGTCTTGTCTATGAAGGCGCAAAAGCCTTCGCGACGCCACGGCGGCTGACGCTGACGGTGCACGGGATCCCCGCGCGACAATCCGACCTGAAGCAGGAGCGCAGGGGCCCGAAGATCGGGGCCCCCGATGCCGCGGTGCAGGGATTTCTGAAAGCGGCGGGATTGAAATCGCTGGATGAGGCGAAGGTCCAGCGCGATCCGAAAGGCGATTTCTACATCGCGCTGATCGAAAAGCCCGGCCGCGCCACGCTCGACGTGCTCGCCGACATGCTGCCGATGATCGTGCGCACCTTCCCGTGGCCGAAATCGATGCGCTGGGGCGAACGCTCGGCGCGCCCGGGCGCGCTGAGCTGGGTGCGGCCGCTGCATTCCATCGTCGCGACGTTCGGGATGGAAACCGAGGAGCCGGAGGTGGTGAAGTTCGCCATCGATGGCATCGAGGCCGGGCAGACCACCTATGGCCACCGCTTCATGGCGCCGGCGGCGATTTCCGTGCGCCGCTTCGAGGACTACGAGACGAAGCTTGCGGCGGCGAAGGTCGTGCTCGATCCCGCGCGGCGCAAGGACATCATCCTGGCAGAAGCAAGGACCCTGGCGCAGGCGCAGAATTTCGAACTGGTCGAGGACCAGGTGCTGCTCGACGAAGTCGCAGGCCTGGTCGAGTGGCCCGTCGTGCTGATGGGCTCGTTCGACGAGGAGTTTTTGTCGATCCCGGGCGAAGTGATCCGCGCCACCATCCGCAATAACCAAAAATGCTTTGTGGTGAGCGATCCCAAAACCGGAAAGCTCACCAACAAGTTCGTCCTCACCGCCAACATCGAGGCCTCAGATGGCGGCAAGGCCATCATCGCCGGCAACGAACGCGTCATCCGCGCGCGGCTGAGCGATGCGAAGTTTTTCTACGAGACGGATTTGAAGACGAAGCTGGAAGACCGGTTGCCGAAATTCGAGAGTATCGTGTTTCATAAGAAGCTGGGTACCCAGGCGGAGCGCATCGCGCGCATCGAGCAGCTGGCGGCGACGATCGCGCCGCTGGCCGGCGCTGATGTAGAGAAGACAAAGCGCGCGGCGAAGCTGGCGAAGGCGGATTTGCTCACCGAAGTGGTCGGCGAATTTCCTGAGTTGCAGGGCTTGATGGGGAAGTATTACGCCGTAGCGCAGGGCGAGGATGCCGCCGTCGCCGCTGCGAGCGAAGAACACTATAAGCCGCAGGGGCCGAATGATCGCGTGCCGACCGATCCGGTGAGCATTGCAGTTGCGCTGGCGGACAAGATCGACACGCTGGTCGGATTTTGGGCGATCGATGAAAAGCCGACGGGGAGCAAGGACCCGTACGCGTTGCGCAGAGCGGCACTGGGAATAATAAGGTCCATTCTTGAGAATAAGCTACGACTCAAACTTGAAAGGCCCCTTTGGGACGCTTCCGAAGAGATCGGCCATAGTATTCGCGATGAGGAGTTTGAAGAGGATTTAGAAGCCGCAAACAAGCTCGACAACGCTTACGGAGGAGATTCTCGAGCCGACGAAGTGCTGGAACGCGAATGGGTGCGTTCATCTAATGCGTTCGGGCGCTCTGATCTAATAACAAAGACGGTGTTGGCTGATCTTCTCTCCTTCTTTGCCGATCGCTTGAAGACCCAGCTACGCGAACAGGGCGCGCGGCATGATCTTGTCGATGCTGTGTTCGCGCTCGGAGGCCAAGACGACCTGCTGATGGTAGTACGCCGTATCGAGGCACTCGGTAAATTCTTCGATACCGAGGATGGCAAGAACTTGCTCGCAGGCACCAAGCGTGCGGCGAATATTTTGCGGATCGAAGAGAAGAAGGACGGCAAGGCGTATGATGGTACGCCGGATGCCGCGCTCTACGGCCTCGATGAGGAAAAGACGCTCGCCAAGGCGATCGATCAGGTGCAGGTCGACGCCAGCACTGCGGTCGCGAGCGAAGATTTCGCCGCCGCCATGAGTGCGATGGCAAAATTGCGGCCGGCGGTGGATGCATTTTTCGACAAGGTCAAGGTCAATGATGACGATGCAAAAGTGCGCGAAAATCGTCTGAAGCTGCTGAACGAAATCCGCGCGGCTACGCGTGCGGTGGCGGATTTTTCGAAAATACAGGATTGAACTCTCCGCGTCATTGCGAGCCAACGGGTCGGCGCGAACGCGCCGCCCGATGACAGGCTCCGCGAAGCAATCCAGAGCCCCGCGCGCGGAAGAACTGGATTGCTTCGTCGCAAGCGCTCCTCGCAATGACGACCGAGAGGTTCGTGTCCCGGGCGCAGCGCAGCGCGCCGCTCTTCGCGGCGTGGTGCGCTGCGGAGCCGGGGCCGTCGCGAACTCCGGCGCTTGGTACGGTCCCGGTTCTGCGGAGCGGCATGAAGAATGCCGCACCGCGCCCGGGACACGTGCCTGTAAACACTGGCGAAAAAAAATTTCGCATTCCTTATCCCCGTCCCCGAAACCTCGCTTATCCTGCTCGTGTCCTGTCCAATGAGGGGCGCTTCTAGAGGCGTTCGGAAGTGGGGCAGAGCGAGAGCTGGCCGGAGGGGCAACCCGAAGGTCGATGCGGCGCCCGCGGCTGTGTTTCGCAAACGCAGACTCGGGGGGCCTTGGGTAACCGTCCGTGCCCAATACGGGGCGCTGCCTTCAGTGGCTGGACGGGACAGGCGAAGGGTGGGCGAAAGCCTGCCTGGATGGCGAGCTTGCTCGCGCCTGCGCCCGGAAGAACCGGTCCCAGGGAC
>DATBDG010000125.1:0-2082 GCA_036270055.1 Chthoniobacterales bacterium | reverse complement strand
ACCATATCGGTCAGGACAAGGTCGACTTTGGGCGCCCCGCGTTTGCTGATCAGACGTTTGGCGTCGTCGCCGTGCGCGGCCTCGAAAACTTCGTAGCCAAGCTTGCGCAGGACGCGCACGGCCAGATGCCGGACGCCGACTTCATCTTCGAGGACGACGATCGTCTCGCTGCCGGTTGCGAGCTGGCGTTGGCCCGGTTTCCGATAAGGCGCGGGCGGAAGCGGAGCGACGCGCGGGAAGAAAATGCGGAAGGTGCTGCCGCGGCCCGGTTCGCTCTCGACACAGATATGGCCGCCGCTTTGCCTAACGATGCCATAACTCGTGGCCAACCCGAGGCCGCTGTGTCGATTTTCCCCCTTGGTCGTAAAGAAAGGCTCAAAAAGCCGCGCCTTCACTTCCTCGCTCATCCCGGCGCCGTTGTCCGAGATCGCGACCAGGACATATTCGCCCTCTGGCAGATCGGCTCCCGGGCAGGGCGCGGGGTGGCCGGGCCCGACCTCAAGAGTCGAGGTGGTAATGGTGAGGCGGCCGCCTTCGGGCATCGCGTCGCGCGCGTTGACCGCGAGGTTGAGCATGATTTGCGCAAACTGATTCGGATCGACCCTAATGTGCGCGCCGGCTTTCAAATGATGCAGCTGACAAACGATCGAGATATGATCGCCGACCAGCCGGAGGAGAGAACGCTCGAGGTAGTGGATGACGCTGTTGACCTCGAGCACGGTCAACTCGAGCGCTTGGCGGCGGCTGAAAGCCAGGAGCTGATTGGTGAGGGCGGAAGCCCGGCTGGCGGCATCGCGGATTTCCTTGAGCTGCTCTTCGATTCGACGGTTGAGGGCGGTTTCCGAGAGGAGCAGATCGCTGTAGCCGAGGATGGTGGTAAGAAAATTATTGAAATCGTGCGCCACCCCGCCGGCCAATTGCCCGAAGGCTTCCATGCGCTGCGAGCGGCGAGCCTGGTCCTGCAACTGGCGGCGTGTGGTCACGTCCATCATCGTGCCGACGAGTCGCACAGCCGCGCCCTTAGGGTCGCGCAAAATCAGGGCGCGCTCGAGAATATGGGCGTATTCGCCATCGGGACGCCGGAAGCGGTATTCGCCCATCCAGCGATCGCTCGTTCCATTGAAAGCATCGGACAGGCTGGCCTGGATACGGGCGAGATCAGTCGGATGAATCTGTTTGAACCAGAAGCCGATCTGGTTGGAAGCGGCGTCGGGCTGCGATCCGAGGAGACTTTCGACCGCGCCGGCCCAGGTGAGCGCGCCGCGGGTTACATTCCAATCCCGAACCGCATCGTTCGTCGCCCGGCCAAGGATTTCAAAATATTCCGCGCCTGTTGCCGGAACGCCTTTAGAATGCGCGCCGTTTTTATTTTTTGAACCGCTTTCATCGTGTTCTTTTTTTGTGGGCAATTGCCGGGTGATATTTGTTAATCGTGTGGCCATGCGGAGACGGCCGCGGCCGCACTGCCCTCAAAAGCTAGATCTATGCCCGGACCGAAGATCGGCGAGGTGGAATTCTGTTGCCTTTTCGTCACCTTAAAATATGGCTGCGCCAGATGTGAACGTCACCGACCTCAGTCGTCCGCTGCAGAATCAAATAGCGCTCGTCACCGGAGGCAGCTCCGGGATTGGCGAGGGGTGCGCGCTGGCGCTGGGTGCGGCTGGTGCCGCAGTCGTGGTCAACTATCTTTCGGATGCAGATGAGGCCGAGCGGGTCCTGGCCGCGATTCGAGCGGGGGGCGGGGAGGCATTCGCGATCCAAGCGGACGTGAGCAAGGAAACAGACGTGCAACGCATGATGGCCGAAGCAATCGAACGATTCGGCACGATCGATATTTTAATCAACAACGCCGGGCTGCAGCAGGATGCGCCTTTCCATGAGATGACCCTCCAGCAGTGGGAGCGGGTCATCAGCGTCAATCTCACCGGGCAATTCCTCTGCGCGCGCGAAGCGGCACGGGAATTCCTGCGGCGCGGAGTAGTCCCGGAAGTCTCGCGCGCGGCTGGGAAAATCATTTGCATGAGCTCGGTGCACGAAGTGATCCCGTGGGCCGGGCACGTGAATTACGCGGCCTCGAAGGGC
>DATBDG010000124.1:0-2793 GCA_036270055.1 Chthoniobacterales bacterium | reverse complement strand
TGCCGGCGGTCCTCGCGGTCCTCGGAATTATTTATGGACCGATTTTGGCCTCTGGTTCCGCCGCGGAGTGGCCCGGGCTGCGCGCCATGGCGAGTTACTTCGAATTTAATTCGTTTGGCTTTTCTCTTCTCGCGACCTGCTTTGGATCAAAAGCCGCCCGCTTCCTTTGGCTGGCTCTTTTCGGATTGATTGCAGCGCTCCTCTTTGCGCGCTGGGTCCGGCGGGAGGGAAAGTTGGAGGCAGCGCCGATGGCGAATCTCTTCCTCGCCTTTTTTCTTCTCTCGCCGGTGCTCAATCCCTGGTACGCGGTTTGGCTTGTGCCTTTCGCAGCCATGGCCCCGGCGCGACCCGCGATCGCGCTCCTCCTCGTCGTGCCGATCAGTTATGCGACCGGACTCAACCTGGGCGATCCGACGCTCGCAACCTATAGCCAACCCACTTGGGTGCGGCCGGTTGAATTCGGAGTGGTCTTCCTCGCGGCTCTGAGTCGCATTTGGCCGCTGGGCAGAGCGACCGGCTTTCCTTCCCTATTCCGCTGAGGCCACCTTGGGCGGCGGCTCCGACCTGGCCCACGACGGCGGCTTGGTGATAAATTTCTCGAACCGAATCCTGAGATAATATTCGAGGCCGTTCATCTCGCGATTGGTGAGCCGCTCCGCGAGTTCCCCGGCATTTATCTTCTTTCTCTCCGGCGCAGGCAGCGCCCGCTGCAGGGTGACGAGACGCTGCAATTTCTCGGCGACGTTCGCCTCGCTCAGCTTTGGATTTCCAAATCGATATTTCCCACTGTAGAGCGCCTTGCCAAGATTGTAGGGTTCCTCCGCCACCTCCGGTTGCGAAGAATTATGCGTCGCGATCGTCTGCGCGTTCGTCGCGCTGGCGCGAGTCGCTGAATGTTGCCTGGCGGAAGCCGGCACTGTCCCGGCGGATGAACCCGACGCGAAGCTGGAGGAAGAATTCGCCGCCGCGAACGCCCCGACGATCAGAAGCATGATCGGCTGTCGCACGGCTCCCAAAATATCCGGAGAACGCGAAAAGGTCACCTCTTTTTTTCCAGCGACGGCCCGAGGTGCGTCGCCGGATTAATACCGGTAATGCTCGGACTTGTAGGGGCCCTCAATTGGCACGCCGAGATACTCAGCCTGTTTATCGGTCAGCTTCGTCAGTTTGACGCCGATCTTCTGCAGATGCAGGCGCGCGACTTCTTCGTCGAGCTGTTTGCTCAGGACGTAAACGCCGACTTTGTAGGTGTCTTTGTTTCGCCAGAGATCGAGCTGGGCCAGGACCTGGTTGGAAAACGAATTCGACATCACGAAGCTCGGGTGACCCGTGGCGCAACCGAGATTCACGAGGCGGCCTTCCGCGAGCATGAAAATCTCATGCCCGTCCGGGAAAGTATACTTGTCGACTTGCGGTTTGATGTTGGTCCGCTTGATGTCCTGACGCTCGTTTAACGGGTCGACTTGAATCTCGTTATCGAAATGTCCGATGTTCGCGACGATCGCCTGGTCCTTCATCCGCTCCATGTGGGCGAGGGTGATGACATCGACGTTCCCGGTCGTGGTGACGTAAATGTCGCCCCGGCCTAACGTGTCTTCGATCGTCGTGACTTCGTAGCCTTCCATCGCCGCCTGGAGGGCGTTGATCGGATCGATCTCGGTGATGACGACGCGCGCGCCCTGGCCGCGGAGCGATTGGGCGCAGCCTTTGCCGACATCGCCGTAGCCGCAGATGACCGCGACCTTGCCCGCGATCATGACGTCGAGCGCGCGATTGAGTCCGTCGACCAGCGAGTGGCGGCAGCCGTAAAGATTGTCGAATTTCGATTTCGTAACCGAATCGTTGACGTTGATCGCCGGGACGAGCAGCTGATTTTGCTGCTGCATTTTGTAGAGGCGATGGACGCCGGTGGTTGTCTCTTCGGAGACGCCACGCCATTCCTTGACCAGCTCGTGCCAGCGGAATGGGTTGTCGCGATTCACTTCGAGGAGGAGGTCCTTGATCACCTGCTCTTCCTTGTTGTGCGAAGGTAACTTCGCCCACTCGCTGCCTTCCTCGAGCTGATAGCCTTTGTGAATGAGCAGCGTCACGTCGCCGCCGTCGTCCACCACGAGTTGCGGCCCTTTGCCGTCCGGGAACGAAAGCGCCTGGTCAGTGCACCACCAGTATTCCTCGAGCGTCTCGCCTTTCCAGGCGAAGACTGGCACGCCCGCCTTCGCGATCGCGGCCGCGGCGTGATCCTGGGTCGAAAAAATATTACAGCTCGCCCAGCGCACGCTCGCCCCGAGATCGACCAGCGTCTCGATCAGGACCGCAGTCTGGATCGTCATGTGCAACGAACCGGTGACGCGCACACCCTGGAGCGGTTTGTTAGGCGCGTATTTTTCCCGGATGGCCATCAGCCCCGGCATCTCTTTTTCGGCGATCGAGATTTCCCTGCGGCCCCAGTCAGCCAGACTGATGTCGCGGATTTTGTAGTCGTGTTGCTTGATTGTTTCGGGCCGCTTCGTGGTTGTCGACATAGTGTTAAGTTTTAAGTGTTAAGCTTTAAGTGGAGGATTTGCGGGACGCGCCTTTGAGGAGCGAACCCGGCTACTGGGCCGCGCGCTTCAGCTCGTCCACCTTGTCCGTCTGTTCCCAGGTAATCTCGGGATCATCTTTCCCGAAGTGGCCGTAATTCGTGGTCTTCGAGTAAATCGGGCGGAGCAAATCGAGCTGCTTGATGATGTCGGCCGGCTTGAAGGAGAAGACGCGGTTGACCGCGTGCTCGATCGCTTCCTCGGGGACGGAGTT